>CAZKYZ010000395.1:0-3854 GCA_964557055.1 uncultured Desulfobacterales bacterium | reverse complement strand
TCAATTCCGACCTCCGGTACCATAAAAAAATCAGCGCAGAAAGCGGATTACCAAAAAAACCCCTTGGATATACCAAGGGGTTTTTTATTTCATAAAGCGATCCGGCAACCTGCCGGTTTGTCCGGGCCTATTTTCCCAGCAGTTCCTGCCGGATAGCAGCTATATGACAGTTGTCGACGCCGGCTTTCTCCTGCAGATAGCGTTCGGCTGAACCGTAGGTCGTCTCTATGTAATCCAAAAGCGCTTCGATGGCGTCCAGGGGCGCCGAAAAATAGGGCAGCATTTTATTGGGGTCGATTCCAAACGTTTCCACCTGAACCTGCAGTGCTTTTGTAATTTCGGCGAGCAATCGGTTGGAAAGCTGGTGGTCGGTTACTACCCTTTGGCGATCCACCCCCAGGACCAGCAGGATCAGGGCGGCCATGGTTCCGGTACGGTCCTTGCCGCCGGTACAGTGAAAGATGAGGGGGAGGTTTTCCGGAATTGCCAGAAGGCCAAATATTTCGCCCCAGACATGGGGGAATTCCTCCAAATACGCAAGATAGCTTTTGGTCATGAAATCGTCCGTCATCCAGTCGGCGTCTCCCCGGCGGAGGCGGTCGAAAAGGTCGGCAACGTCGTATCCGGAAAAGGTAATCGGGAAATGCCGGTACTGGATGGAACCATCATCAGGAAGGCGGTCCGGGGATCGTTCGACCTCATTTTGCGAGCGAAGATCAATGACGGTTTTGACGCCCAGATGGATCAGCCTGGCCCGATCGCTGTCTGTCAGCATGGACAAACCGGCAGAACGATAGAGACGCTGCGTTTGAATGCGTTGTCCCGTTTTGGTTTGATAGCCGCCTAAATCCCGGAAGTTGACGCATTTCTCAAAGGATACGACCCGCCGGACGGTTTGTTCGCTGGGATGGTTTTTTGGGGTCATAGGGCCATGACCTTGCGGATAAATTCGCCGGCATTTTTAGCAACCATGTCGATTCCGCAGCGATGCTGAAATTCCCGGTCCGTCAGAAAAACAGGTCCTCCGGCAATCAGCCTGGTGCGGTGCGGCAGGCTTTCCGATATCTCTATGATTATTTCCTCCGAGTCAAACTGCAGAACAGTGAGACCCAGCAGATCCGGAACAGCATCACGGCATGCTGCGATGACCTGTTCTGCCGACATCATCAAGCCCAGCCGGCGCACCCGCATACCCATCGCCACAGACACCATTTCGATAATGTCGAGCCCCTGGCCGATGGCGTCATCCACGGTTGCCGTGAGCATCAACAGCGGTCTGTCCCACAGGGCAGCCGCCCCGGATTTTTGTTTCCATTGTTCCAGTTCGTTTATCTGTTTTGTGAGCAGTTCTCGTGTCGGCCGGCCGCGGGTATCCCAATCAGTCGACAATTGATAGAGTTTTTTTTTCAGTTCCATTTGGTTGCTTTTGCGGGTTGCCTGGTATAGATTTCCGGGAAATTTTGCGTAGACCCGCATATACGCAGTCCGGAAAAAACGGTGGGATCGTTGGTGGCGCGATCCGGGAAACGCCTGAATCATCTGCCGCCTGGTAACAATGAACGAGTAATCATACCAACCCTATATGAAAGAATCAAGAAAGACCATTCTTTATCTGGCACCCCTGCGGGGCGTTACGGATGCCCTGTACCGGGAGCTGACAGCGATACACTTTGATGGGTACGATCTTGCCGTGGCTCCCTTTGTCACAACAGTTCGGGGCGATCGTGTGAAGCCGTCGCACCTGAAAGACCTGCTTCCGGAACACAACCGCCATATGCCCGTGATACCGCAGCTGTTGGGTAAAAATCCCCGGGCGTTCGTTGCGGCCGCCCGGGCCTTGGGTGATATGGGGTATCCGCAAGTCAACTGGAATCTAGGCTGCCCCTATGCCATGGTAGCCAAAAAGGGAAGGGGCTCCGGTCTCTTGCCCAACCCGGAAATCATTGATGCTTTTCTGGACAACGCCATGAGAGACCTGCCACTGAAATTGTCTATCAAAACCAGACTGGGAAGGTTTGACAGACAGGAAATTTTTCAACTCATGCCGGTATTCAACCGGTATCCGTTGACCGAAGTGATGATCCACCCCCGGACAGGCATTCAGATGTATGACGGTGATGCGGACCTGGAAACGTTTGAAGCGTGTGCCGCCCAGTGCCGGCACCCGGTTGTTTATAACGGAGACATTACTGATTTTAGTGGTTTCCATTCAAAACAGACCCGATTTGGCTGGATCGACAGGTGGATGATTGGCAGGGGAGCCGTTGCCGATCCGTTTCTGGCGGAAAACATTAAATCCGGAGGGCAAAGAATTGCCGATAAAACGGATCGATTCCGACGTTTTCACGAAGATGTATATCGATCCTACGGCGATCGGCTGTTCGGCCCGGGACACCTGCTGGACCGCATGAAAGGGTTATGGACCTATTACTCCCGTTCCTTTACAGGCGGACACCTGGTAATCAAGAAGATTAGAAAGGCGAAAACCCTGGCTATATTTGAAGCGGTTGTTGGAACTTTTTTCGACAGCCGGCCGGTCTGGCGGGAGTGAAACCTGTTGTTGCATAAAAACCATGGCAAAAGCAGTTTACGATAATGATATTAAAGAATAAAATAGAAAACAGGTGGACAGACCCGAATATATCCATCCGTGAATTCGAAGATCATGGTTATCCCTCACCTTGTTTCCTTTTGAACCGTTAGGGTGAACCGATGCCGAATGATATAAATGGCAAATTCACCCGAAAAGATGTTTCCGGTCTGGCCGCCCGGACTGCTGCTATAACACTCAGTCGACTGACGTTGAACACCTCAAGACGGTTTGTCTATCCATTTGCTCCCGCGATCAGTCGCGGACTCGGCGTCCCCCTGGCAGCAGTGACAATGTTGATTGCCGTCAATCAGGTTACCGGGATCATCGGCTTGTTGTCCGGACCGGTTTCCGACCGTTTCGGATACCGGCGTATGATGCTGGTCGGATTGGCGTTGCTGATTGTGGGACTTATGGCAGGATGGGTGTTTGCCTCTTTTCTGGCGGTGGGAGTAGCCATATTTCTGGCCGGTCTTGGAAAGTCGCTTTTTGACCCGGCTGTGCAGGCCTGGGTGGGGGAGCGGATACCATACCGGCGCCGCGGAATGGTAATCGGGATTCTGGAGTTCAGCTGGGCGGGCAGTTCCCTGGTGGGCATTCCTCTGATTGGCTATGTAATGGAAAGATACGGGTGGGTGTCCCCATTCCTGATGCTGTCCCTTATGGGCACCCTGTCCTTGATATCAATCGCCCTGTTGATTCCGAAACGACCAAGATCTGCAGAAGCTTCCCGCCCCCGAAGCGGTTTTCGCCAGTCCATTGCAGCCATATCCCACTCCAGGGCTGCCGCCGGAGCAGTCTTGTACGCTTTTTTTATCAGTTTTTCCAACGACTGCCTGTTTGTGGTTTACGGTGCCTGGCTGGAACAGCGCTTTCAACTGAGCCTGCTTGCCATCGGGTTTGGCACCAGTGTCATCGGGGTCGCTGAGTTGTTCGGTGAATTGGGGATTGTAGTAGCGGGAGACCGTATCGGTCTTAAAAGATCCGTCATTATCGGTTCGGTGTTCAGCCTGGTCGGGTTTTCCCTTCTGCCCGTCTGGGGAACCAATATCTGGCTGTGCTATACTGGCCTGTTTTTTATCTTTTTCAGCTTCGAATTTTCGATTGTGTCGATGCTGTCACTGTGCACAGAACTGGTTCCTTCCGCCCGGGCTACAATGATGGCCAGTTTTTTGGCTGCCGCCGGGCTAGGCAGAATCGGCGGGGCTTTGACCGGTGGAATCGTGTGGCCGCTGGGAGGCATCCGGGTCATCGGCCTGGTCAC
>CAZKYZ010000394.1:0-3860 GCA_964557055.1 uncultured Desulfobacterales bacterium | reverse complement strand
AAAAGAGCGAAAACGCAGCTCCGGGCCAAAAGATGCCGTTTGTGGACGGACACTAATTAACTTGACACGGCCACCCTGTTGGGTTTACTTTAAAGGCTTGTTTTGATACCTGCTGGAACCGTTCATTCAGCAGGTATCTTTGTATAAGAATAGAATATAATACGAAAGAAAACAAATAATTAACTATGCCTTATAAGGTTTCACAGAAGCCGTAGCCCAAAAAACAGCGATTATGGAAAAAAGTATCGATTTGGTCGAAAAACGGAAAGAAAAGTTGGCGGAAATAAAAGAAGGGGGCGTCCCTCTGTTTCCCAACGATATCATAGTATCCCATACTGTTGCGGATACGATGGCAAAGATTGAAACAATCCCCGAAACCGATTCGGAACTGGATATAACGATCCAGACGGCCGGCCGGATAATGGCGGTTAACCGTTTTGGGAAGGCAGCATTTATCCGATTCAGGGATCGCACCGGGCAGATGCAGGCGTATGTTCGCAAAGAAAAGGTGGGGGCAGAAACGTATTCGCTGTTTGCAAAACTCGACATCGGTGATTTCGTCAGTTTACAGGGCAGTTTATTCAAAACCAGGACCGGGGAGTGGACCTTACTGGTAGCGGAATTGAGGTTGATCTGCAAAGCGTTTAGACCGTTGCCGGAAAAATTTCACGGTCTTAAAGATCCGGAAAAACGGTACCGCCAGCGGTATGTCGATCTTATCATGAACCAGGATGTGCGCGCTATTTTTATCCGGCGGAGCCAGATTATACAGGCGATCCGGAGCTTTCTAATGGACCTGGATTTTATGGAGGTCGAAACCCCTATGATGCAGCCCATTGCCGGTGGGGCAGAGGCCACCCCTTTTGTGACCCATCATAATGCGTTGGACATGGATCTCTACCTGCGGATTGCTCCGGAGTTGTATTTGAAACGGCTGGTTGTCGGTGGTTTCGAAAGGGTTTTCGAAATCAACCGAAACTTCAGAAACGAGGGGGTCTCCACCCGGCACAACCCGGAATTCACGATGCTTGAATTTTACCAGGCTTATGCCACTTACGATCAGCTCATGACATTGACGGAAAGCATGTTTGCGAATGTGGCCGAAACCATCGGTGGTTCGACGCGTATCGACTATCAGGGGCATTCCATTGAACTCGGAGGCGAATGGAAAAGAATCGCCATGGTGGATGCCTTGCAGGAATTCGGCGGGGTTGATCCCGGCATTCTGAACGACAGGGACGCACTGCTTTCTTTTGCCCGCAAAAATAATGTTACCATTACCAAAACCGGTCGTATTGGAAAGATCATTACAAAGCTTTTTGATGCCCTGGTTGAACCAAAATTGATTCAACCGACATTTATCACCGGGTATCCGGTGGAAGTATCGCCTCTTTCCCGGAAAAATGATGAAAATCCGGAAATTACGGACCGATTCGAACTGTTTATCGCCGGATATGAAATTGCCAACGGTTTTTCCGAGCTGAATGACCCGGAAGATCAGCGTAACCGCTTCCTGCAGCAGGTTGAAGATCGAGTTGCCGGTGATGCGGAAGCACATGCAATGGATGACGACTATATCCGAGCCCTCGAATACGGGATGCCTCCAACAGCTGGTGAGGGAATCGGGATAGACAGGCTGGTAATGCTTCTAACGGACGCCAGATCGATTCGAGAGGTAATCCTGTTTCCCCATATGAAATCTGTAAGCTGACCATGCGCCTCGGGTAATCCACCTTGGCAGATGTGATGCAAACGAAGGAACCCCAATTTATTCTTCATGGATTTTGAACTCTTCATAGGCAACCGCTACATCAGGGCCAAACAGAAACATCGTTTTATTTCCCTGATTACCATACTTTCCATTGCCGGTGTAACCGTTGGCGTTATGGCTTTGATCGTCGTCATTGCTGTTATGGCCGGATTCGAACAGGATCTCAAAACGAGAATTCTCGGCGTGGAGTCTCATCTCATTGTCATGCGCTATGGTGAGAATATATATGAATATGATGATGTTATGGATTCCATCACGGAAGAAAGCGGTGTTTTGGCAGCCACTCCGTATATTCATACCCAGGCAATGCTTCGATCTGCATCCGGTGTGTCGGGAGCCGTCATACGTGGGGTCGACCCGGAGACAGTATCCGATGTGATTGAATTTTTCGACGGGCTGTCGTTTGAAACGGCGGGTCCTGCCGCCGGGGAAGCGAAAGATGAAATCACTGTTCCCGGCATTATTCTCGGCACGGAACTGGCCAAAAAATTAGGCCTTGAAAAGGGCGAAGAGGTTTATATGATCTCACCCAAAGGATTCCTTTCACCGGCAGGTCACCTTCCATCCATGAAAAGGTTTCGCGTGGTAGACCTTTTTGAATCCGGTATGTATGAATTCGACGGGAGTCTGGCTTTTATACAGCTGGTTGATGCCCAGAGAGTGCTGCGGATGGGCAACTCGGTTTCCGGTATTGAGATAAAGGTGGATGATATATACAAAGCCGATACCATCGGTGTCAGCATCCGGGAGAAACTGGGGTTTCCCTTCTGGACCAAAGACTGGATGCAGATGAACCGCAACCTGTTTTCGGCCTTGCGTCTGGAGAAACGGGTCATGTTCATCATCCTGGCACTCATTATTCTCGTCGCTGCTTTTAACATTGCCAGTTCGCTGATCATGATGGTGATGGAAAAAACAAAAGATATTGCCATTATGAAAGCCATGGGTGCAACGAATCGCAGTATTCGCAGTATTTTTATTTTTAAAGGGATGATTATCGGTTTGATCGGAACAACTCTGGGAGTTGGGATGGGTGTCCTCCTGTGTACCATTCTGCAGCACTATAATTTTATTGAGCTGCCGAAAGATGTGTATTATATTACCAACCTCCCTGTTCAGCTGAAGGTTTTCGATGTCGTATTGATATCAGCAGCAGCTTTGATCATTTGCTTTTGCGCGACACTTTATCCGGCCGGGAAGGCATCCAAGCTGAATCCTGTGGAGGCGTTGCGGTATGGCTGATCGATCAACGGAGCCCGAAAACGCCCCGGATGTTGAAAAGCAATTGGGAAAGGGGAGTTACATATCCTGTAGAGGTATATGCCGGGGATTCGGAACCAGCCGGGAGTCCAGAATTGAAATCCTGGAAAGCATGGATTTTGATATGGAGCGTGGTGAAAAGTTGGCCATTGTGGGGGCATCCGGAATCGGCAAGTCAACACTCCTCCACATCTTGGGTACCTTGGATAAACCGGACAGTGGGGAACTGTTTTTTGCCGGAGAAAACGTTTTTAACTATGACGAAGTTACAATGGCTGGATTCCGCAACCGGTCTATCGGTTTCGTATTCCAGTTCCACCATCTGCTGCCTGAATTCTCGGCGGTGGAAAATGTAATGGTCCCAATGATGATCGGCGGCAGGGGACGCCATGAAGCGACCGACGCGGCAGAGGGTATTCTTACCCGAATGGGCTTGCAAAACAGGCTTCACAATAGGGTTACGGAACTGTCCGGGGGAGAACAGCAGCGGGTTGCTATTGCGCGTGCCCTAATCTTGCGGCCGCTCATATTGTTGGCCGATGAACCGACTGGGAATCTGGATCGTGAGAACGGCAGGCAAATCCATCGGTTGTTGTTGGATTTGAACGAAGAATTCGGGATGACGATGGTTGTGGTCACCCATAATCCAGAACTGGCATTATTGATGTCCCGACGGGTTACCATCCGGAAGGGGCGGATTGTTGAGACAGAATGAGGTGTAATATGTTGAAACGCTTGGAACTGGTATTGATCGGATTGATATTCCTGATTCCGCTTACATCTTATGCACAAGAAAAAGCAAAGGTATTGGTATTGCCATTTGATGTAT
>CAZKYZ010000393.1:0-3886 GCA_964557055.1 uncultured Desulfobacterales bacterium | reverse complement strand
CGGTGGGTACGTGCTCAAGAACATCTCTCCGGGTGAGGTGCTCGTGGGATACGCTTCCGGCAACATATCGTTTGTTATTCCGCTGGAAGAAATGGATTGAATTCCGCACCGCCATCAGTGGATCGCCCGAAAAAGCTTTGGGAAACCGGCGTTCAGATTTGGCTCTCGCGATAAATGAAAAACCCTTGGAATAGGGATCAGGTTTTGGATTTTGCGAGTGAGGCTTCGGCACAGATGAGCGTAAGCTGAAATGCAAAAATGTGAATTTTTTAAGCGCGCCTTTACATAAGCAGGTTACCAATGAATAATTCAATACCGAAAAAACACATTTCAATCCGGCTGGCTGTTTCCTTTCTTTCCCTGTTTCTGATCCTCGCCTGTGCTGGGCCTGAAGAGCGGATGGAAGAGGATAAATCTTTTCAAAAGTGGAGGGATCTGGCGGAAGAGTCGCCGGGATATTCACCATCCCAGGAATCCCACATGGTTGACCTTGAACCCTCGGAAAATCAATTCACCATTGCCCCGGAAGAAGAAATCGAGGCCGAGCGTCCGCTGCCTACTGAAAAGATTACCCTGAAAATGCACGATGTTGAGCTTCCGGTACTGTTGCGTGCGCTTGCCCGGGCAGCCGGCCAGAACATCCTCATCAATCAGACCGTCGACGGGCGGACCAGCATTAATATTGTCGCCGCTCCATGGGACGATGTCTTCATGGGTCTTTTGCATACCCACGGCCTCACCTACAAATGGGAAGGCAACATCATCCGGATTGTCAGCCTGGAGGATATCCAGCACAATCTCGCTCTGGTTGAAGCAGACAAAAAGGCCATGACGAACCAGCGTGAAAGAGAATTGGTGGAGCCACTGGTCACCCGGATCATCCGCATCAATTACCCCAAAACCGCAAGGCTGAAAGAAACCTTAACGTCATTTCTGACCAAGAATGAAGGGGCCGAATCCCGCGGATCGATAATGGTTGATGAACATACCAATTCGATTATCATTCAGGCCATCCGGGAAGATATCGATCGGATTTCCGCCATTATTCAAGAATTGGACAAACCAACGCCTCAAGTACGCATTGAAGCGATTATTGTAGAGACGTCCCAGGGTACGGCCAGAGAGCTGGGGGTTCAATGGGGTGGGCTATCCCAGGGAAGCAACAACGGAGATAACGTTTGGGTTACCGGTGGGAATAACGGTGCCTGGAACACCCTCGGCAACGGCCAAACCGACTATACGCTGAGCACCTTCGCCGACCCGCTGGCCGGTTGGGCCTTGAGCCTTCCCGCAGCTTCTCCGCAAGCATTCAGCATTGGTCTTTTGTATGAAACCATCGGTAAAAACATACTGGCCTTCCAATTATCCGCTCTTCAGGATGATGGCAAGTTAAACATTTTATCCAGTCCTTCTATCACCACCGTCGACAACGAAGAAGCCTTAATTGAATCCGGCCAGGAAGTCCCGTACGAAACGGTTTCCGCAGACGGTACCAATGTCGAATTTAAAGACGCCCTGCTGAGCCTCAAAGTCACCCCCCATGTAATCAGTTCAAATATCTTGAAACTGGTGGTAGAGACACAAAATAATGAAGTGACGGATGAAACCAGCGGTAATAATTATCCGTTGATCCGAAAACGGCTGGCGAAAACAACGGTCGTCCTATACGACGGCGAAACAACGGTAATCGGCGGTCTTAGCCGTCAATTATCGAGCAGCAGCAACTCCGGGATACCGGGATTAAAAGATGCTCCCGTTCTCGGATACCTGTTTGGGACAAAAGGGGATGAACTGGCCAAAGAGGAGCTGCTCATATTCATCACACCCTACATCCTTGATACCAAAAGGTAACCGTAAATGGATTATTTTAAAATCCTCGATTTAAATCGGGAACCTTTCTCCAATTCTCCGGATCCGGATTTCTTTTTCGAATCCAACCAGCATACCGGATGCTTGCAGCAGGTTGAATTGTCCATTCGTTTGAAACGAGGCTTGAACATCGTTATCGGTGACGTGGGCACCGGAAAAACAACCCTTTGCCGTCAATTGATCCGCCGATTTGCGGACGACAATGCCATTCAGACGTATCTTGTGCTAGACCCTTCCTTCGCGACCGCCACCGAATTTCTGTCCACGGTAGCCGAATTGTTTACCGGACACGCCCCGGGTGATTTTTCTGACGACTGGCAGATCAAGGAAGCCATTAAGCAGTATCTCTACCGGACCGGGGTGGATGAAAAAAAAATCGTTGCCCTGATTATCGACGAAGGGCAAAAAATCCCTGACTTCTGCCTGGAAATACTTCGGGAATTTCTCAATTACGAAACCAACGAATACAAACTGCTTCAGATCGTCATCTTTGCACAAAAAGAATTTCAGGAAACCATCAACCTGCACGCCAACTTTGCCGACCGGATCAACCTGCTTCATCACCTGGGTCCACTCAGTTTCAGCGACACCCGCTGCATGATTCAGTTCAGGCTTAACCAATCCAGCAACAGCCCCAAAAAAAATAGTATCTTTAGCTTCTTTTCACAACTTGCCATTTATCGTGCCACCGGCGGATATCCCCGGAAAATAATCAATCTGTGCCACCGCAGTATCATGGCCATGATTATCCAGAACAAATCCAGGGCCGGATGGTTTCTCGTCAGGTCCTGCGTTCACCGGGCCTTTTCCGAACCGGTTGTAAAAGGAAAGTATGCCGCCATTTTCACGGGGGCCCTGATTATTATCATTATCGCCGGATTCGCAGTGTGGATGCCGGACAACATACCGTTGCCGGATACCTGGAAACGGTATGTTATCAACCGACTTGGCCCTGAAAAACAACCTCTCAAATATTCGATTGATGACGATAAACGGCCCTCTGAGAAAGATTATGCCGTGACGGATCATTCCCGGGACCAATCGGAAGAAAATAAATCCAAGGAGAGCACATCTGCAGCTTTACCGACGACCGAAAACAATAATACAAAATCCACACCGGCCTCCTCGCTGCTTCCTGCCGGTACAACCACTATTCGTAAGGAACCTGTGGGACCGGAGGCTTCAAAAACACCCTCTCCCATCACCGTTACGGCCCCAAGCGCGCCAACACCACCGACTGAAACTGCGACCCTTCCAGCCTCAATGGCTGCCGCTGACCCTACCGAGATTTCTCCGGGATCATCGGTACCAGCTTACCTTGGTAGTATAAACATAAAGGAAGGCGACACACTTTCGCACCTGTGTGATATCGTTTATGGATCCACGGGCATACCCGGAAACGGGTTCAAGCATCTTGAATCCATTATGAGCGCCAATCCCCACATCCCTGATCCCAATTTGCTGGAAATTGGACAGTGGGTTGCTTTCCCGGCGATTCCCGTATCCTTACGCAGTCCAGGTCCGAATGGTTGGATGGTTGAAATTTCCAGATACAGCAGTTTAAATGATGCCTTTTTGTTTGTACGGTCATATGCGAAACATCTGCCCAAAATCCGGATGATGCCATTCTGGAGCCTGGAGAAGGGACTTCAGTTTCCCATTATTTTATGGGAAATTTATTTTGATAAAATTACAGCTCAAAACCGCTTGGATAGGTTGCACCACCATTACACCATTCAAGCTTCTCTATCCGAGATACCGAAAGGTAAGATCGTTTTTTTTAGCCCCCCTGCTGTTTTCGGGGGGCTAAACCGGGAAAACATCGAAAGCATTGTCAAACCAGGAGATGCGGTTTTTGAAAAGCAAACGTAAACTTGGCGAAATTTTAGTTGCCGGAAACCTGCTTTCTGAAGAGCAACTGCTGAAAGCCCTTTCCGAACACAGACAATCCAACCTCAAGCTTGGCCAGTTCCTCGTGCGCGAGGGCAGAATCAGTGAGACCAGGCTTGTCGATCTG
>CAZKYZ010000392.1:3192-3903 GCA_964557055.1 uncultured Desulfobacterales bacterium | reverse complement strand
CCCATGCCCACCAAAATGTGCAATTCCATTACAATCATTTGCTTATTTCCCAATTCCTGCTATATTGTTTAAGTAATCACCATATTATAAGGGTAACATCCCAAAATTTGAATCTTCAGGGGGGAGATTTTGATCAATAATGTCAGACACCATCTGATCCGATCAACTGAGTTCCTGTTCCAGAAAAAATATTCAAAATCATCCTCCCCTTTCATTCCATTAAAACAAAGCTCTTCAAAAAATATATTCGTGTGGTTAAGAGCAAGAATCTTTATATGTGGAGGTTTATTCGGCAATTGGGAGCGGCAAAACAAATATTTAATTTTTAAGATACGCCTTTTTTTCCCATTGCCCTATGCCCTATGCGCCTCACCATGAGCCAAGAGCTATGAGCCATGAACCGTGAGTTTTACTCACCGCTCTTTGCCCTATGCGCCTCACCATAAACCAAGAGCTATGAACCATGAACAAATATCATCCATGGCTGTATGCACTAATTTTTGTGCATTTTGCCCTCATGTGACAATATGGCGTGGTAGCTTCCAGTAAACACAAAAGGAGGTTCCCATGGAATCTGTCGTAACATTTTTAAAAAGCGCCCAACTGGCCCGGAAACAGGTCCACAAAAACCTGAGCGTATTTCCCTTGTTCTGCCAGGATAGTCTGGATCCGTATTACCTGACTCTGGAGCAGGCCATTGAAGAAGAAAAA
>CAZKYZ010000392.1:0-3182 GCA_964557055.1 uncultured Desulfobacterales bacterium | reverse complement strand
CTCGCTCCGGATCGTCCGGGAGGCGCTGGCTCGTCTGGAGGAGGCCATCGAGGATGGCTGCATTGAGATTACCGAGGTGGATGAGTCGGGCAGTGTCAATGACCTTTCATTGAATGTCACCGGCCTGAAACCGGTGCTGCTGATTGAGGGCGAGGAGCTGAAGGGAGCCAAACAGAACCGGCTGATCAACGCCACTTTCCTGATCGCCGGAGGGACAAGGACGAAAATCCCGGTAAGCTGCGTGGAAGAAGGCCGCTGGAATTATTCGTCCCGGGAGTTTTCGTCGGGCAAGAAAATGATGCACGCTTCCCTCCGAAGGGAGGCACAGTCCACCGTCAAAAGAAACCTGGACCGTGGCAGTGGGCATCGGTCCGACCAGGGGCGGATCTGGAACAACATTGCCGCAACCAGCATGCGGATGAAGGTGGCATCGCCAACCGGCGCAATGGCGGATGTTTTTGACCGTTACGAGGACAAGCTTGCAGAATACACAGGCAGTTTCAATCTGATCGAGCGGCAAACGGGAGCGCTTTTCGCCATCGATGGGACGATTGTGGGCCTCGAATGTTTCGGAAGCCATGACACGTTCGGCCGGTTTTTTAAAAAGCTTGTCCAGAGCTATGCCATGGATGCCCTGGACAGGTCAGAAAAGATCGAAAAAATTCCGTCGATTCCGTCGGCAAAAGCCAGATCGTTTGTCGAATCGGCAGTGAAGTCAACTGGGATACGCCACCGGGCGGTGAGCCTGGGCGAGACAATTTCGTTTGAGTCGCGGACAGTATCCGGTGCAGCCCTGGCAGACAGCAACAAGGTACTCCACCTGTCGGCGTTTCGGAAAAATGGGGGAAGAGTTGAAAATCACATCGGCTTTCAGCGGTTTTCAGCAAGAAGAAGACGACGATAATTCGTCGTGGCTCATAGATCATGGCTCTTGGCTCATAGCAAAAAGGACAACGAGCCATCAACCAACAGCGAACGACCCTGTACCTATTGAATATGGACAAAACAAAAATTTAGAGGAGGAGTTCTATGTCCAAAATAATCACATATCGACATTGGGTACAAAAATTATCGGTCATATTTTTATCAGCTGCCTTCCTGCTGACAGGTGTTAATTTAGCTTTTTCAGCTTCTGGAGAAACATTAAATGTTGATGAGTACCAATTTAATATAAGCGCCGATCAAAGCGGTAGCACATTAAGTGTTAGGGGTCGAATAAGTGGTGGGGATAGTTGTAGTAAGCTAACCGCAAATATATTTCTCCATACTGATGATGGAAATATTGCACATGTTACTGTTATTATTAATAATTATAGCGGAAACTCCCGGTTCAGCGTTAAAGAAGAAGCTTCAGATTCTCGATCCAGATGGAAGGTTTCAAACGTCTTTGTAGATACATACGAGTAGCGTATAATTTTTAAGGACTCAAAATCAGATAAGAACAATCAATACCCATGAACCCTTTTGGGAATAACCGAATGCGCCCTTAAGCACAGCAATAACTGGAAATGGCAACAGCGTCTGTTCCTCGCCGGAGGTGACTGCACTTGTCTTCGCAATTCGAAATTCGCAATTCGAAATGGTTTTCTCCCATCCATGGCTAATTCAAAGATTTTCAGGGTTGTAAGTAATGAGAGGCGACCAGATTACCCGCCACTGGCGGATCCTGCAGCAGCTTGCAGTATCCCATTTCGGCAAAACCGCAAAGGAGATTGCCGAAACAGGCAGTGTGTCCCTGCGGACAGCCTACCGGGATATTCAGGACCTGACACTTGCGGGATTTCCAATATACTCAGAAAAAGACGGAAAGGCGGAACGCTTCAAGTTTATCGAAAGCTATAAATTCAAAATTCCCGAACCCTTTACCACCATCGAGCTCCTTTCCCTTGAATTGAGCGGTGATCTGTTCAATGTGTTCAAGGGAACGGTGTTCCACGATTCTCTGGAAACAGCCCGGAAAAAGATACGGGCCATGCTCCCCCCGGAAACCATCGCCTACCTGGACAGGGTCCGATCCGCCTTCCAGATGGGCAAGGGGCCTTTCAAGGATTACGGCCGTTTCAGCGAAATAATCAGCCAGGTCAACACGGCTGTTACGGATCGTAAAACCATCGAAATCGGGTATCAAGGACTGCGTCAGGAAGAACGGACACTCCGGAAGGTCAACCCGTATAAAGTATGGTTCTACGACGGGACCATATACATGATCGGATTCTGCCATCTGCGCGGTGAGCTGCGGAGCTTTGTGGTGGACCGGATCAACATGCTCCAGCTTACGGACG
Organism: uncultured Desulfobacterales bacterium; assembly: GCA_964557055.1. Taxonomy (GTDB): domain Bacteria; phylum Desulfobacterota; class Desulfobacteria; order Desulfobacterales; family CAZKYZ01; genus CAZKYZ01. The sequence continues at coordinate 900 of CAZKYZ010000392.1, read as the reverse complement.
ACCACTTCAAGGTCCCTCCAGATTTTTCTTTCGACAACTTCATAAAGAACAGTTTCAAAGTAATGCGGGACGAACTCTACACGGTTCGGATCAGGATCAGCCCGAAATGGGCCCGGTACGTGGGGGAAAAGGTCTGGCACCCGAGTCAGCAGATCCAGAAGCAGTTAGACGGTGGGATCGAGATCACTTTCAAGGTCGCCGGGCTTGAGGAAATCGGCCAATGGGTGATGAGCCTGGGGCCGGAAGCCTGCGTCGTCGAACCTGAGGAACTCAAAATTTCGGTAGCAAGGAGTTTGCAGGCAGCGATCGATCAATATTTAGGGATTGAAGATGATATAGGATACGGCTTGGAAAGCGAACCAAAGCAAATTTCTTTTAGGGATACTCTGTCAAGAATGAAGATTTGACACCGATGTGTTCTGAAAAAATCTAAAGGAAACACACGAAAATATAACGAAATATAGGCTTGAAATGAATAATTTATGGCTAATCCCAGCGTCTAATGATGAAGCTTTTAGTAACATTCCAAAAACATTGTCACACCCTATATCAGTAGACAGACTGAAAAAAGCAGGGATAGAGCAAGACGATCACGATTACTATGCATGGGGGGCGAAATCTGGAAAGAGCGATATAAACGTTGGCAAATGGGCTAAAATGGAACCAGGTGATTTCTGCCTTTTTTATTGTCCAGATTTGGATCATAGGCTCAAAGCATATCATTGGTCGGCCAAAATAGTTAAAACGGAACGAAGTGACATCCTGTCAGAAGCATTTTGGGATAACCCGATATTTGACTTAGTATATTTTCTCGAAAAACCTTTCAAAATAAATATAGCAGTTAATTCTCTTTTAGCAGCCTTCAATAAATATAAAGCCAGCTATATGAACAACCCACCG
>CAZKYZ010000391.1:0-3916 GCA_964557055.1 uncultured Desulfobacterales bacterium | reverse complement strand
TTGCTCAGGTAAACGAACAGAAGCCTGATATCGTGGTTTTGATAGGGGACATCTTTGAGGGCCATGGGCCACCTGATGATCAACTGATTTCCATTTTCAAGAAGCTCAAAGCCCCCATGGGTGTATGGGCAGTTCCAGGGAATCACGAATTCCACGGTGGAGGCAATATAAGCCTTTTCCATACAGCGAACTTTAAGCTGCTGCGCAACAGCTGGACAGAAATCAAACCCGGTCTCGTTTTGGCGGGTTTGGATGACCTGACCGCTGTAAAACAAAACGGTCTCTCTGGCGATTTTGTAACGCAAACCCTCGCGGAACATCCTGATAGGGCTGTCATCCTTCTTTCTCACACACCATGGGAAACGGAAAAGGCAGTCAAGGCTGGTGTGGATCTAATGCTATCCGGTCATACCCACGGTGGTCAGATATGGCCGTTTGACTATCTGGTGCGTAGCCGGTACCCACTGCTGGAGGGACGTTACGAAATCGATGGAATGACAGTTATTGTATGCAGGGGAACAGGCACATGGGGTCCGCGCATGAGGCTTTGGAGGCCCAGCGAAATCCTGCATGTCACACTCAGAAGGAAAGGAGAGGATTTATCTCAATATTCCACTGATAAAACCGAATATCATCATAGCACTCAAGAATAACAGGCCGACTGTGGTCGGACCAAGACATCTCCTTGTAATCCTGACAAATACACTCTAACAACTCTTGTTTTTTGCTTTTAAACGGCCATTTTTGGCCCCCAAAATCATGCTTTTAAGAAATCCCTTGTTCCCTTCACAGACGCTTTGAAAAGCCCATTTTTCTTAAATCGCCTATTTTTAGCCACTATTTCTTAATTATCAATAGCATAGCGTGGTCCGACCCAATTGAAGTTGAATCTACCAAAAGCGCATATATAACCGATTGGGTACATATAACCGATTGGGTACATATGACCGATTGGGTATATATGACCCTTTTTTTTATACTATAGCTTTTAATCACTAACCGGAATGAGTGCTTTTAGCGCAATTCTCTATATAAATCATTATGATGAGTGACGCTACCCTGTTATTTGAAGCTTGGCACAAAAATTGAATACTTAGAAATCATTAATGAATAAATCACCCAAAAGACAACCATAACCATTTGAACCTTTGAAGGACAAAGTGAACAGTTTAACGGATAAAAGAACGTTAGCCATCAATTTGGATGGCATAATCTTCTTTAATAAGGAGACAACATGAAAAAGATTTTAATTTCAACGATTGTCATGGTGCTTTTGCTGATGGCCTCTACGGTGATGGCGATGGGGGTACGCGGCCCAGGAGTGGGTGTAGTCGTGATCATCCCCGCTCTGCCGTCCATCGTGGTGATGGAGCAGGAACCCTACTATTACCATCAGGGCTATCACTATTATTACCAAAACGATCGGTGGTACTACTCGCAGTCAAAGAGAGGGCCCTGGAAAGACCTGCCAAGAAGCCACTATGCCAAAGATGTCAAATACAAGAAAGAACACTGGAAATATGACGAGGGCCGACACCAATATCATCGGGACGATAACCGGGGCCACGATCAGGCGATGGGGGTACGCGGCCCAGGAAGGGATGTAGTAGTCATCCCCTTTCTGCCGTCCATCGTGGTGATGGAGCAGGAACCCTACTATTACCATCAGGGCTATCACTATTATTACCAAAACGATCGGTGGTACTACTCGCAGTCAAAGAGAGGGCCCTGGAAAGACCTGCCAAGAAGCCACTATGCCAAAGATGTCAAATACAAGAAAGAACACTGGAAATATGACGAGGGCCGACACCAATATCATCGGGACGATAACCGGGGCCACGATAAGCGGAAAAAGGGCCGACGCAACTGATATTGATATTGCCCTGCTTGCAATGACGTGACAACCAGATTCTGGAACGATTGGGATATCAGGTTACCGTTCGAACCGGTCGTGTGGAGGAATTAGAATTGGGTAGATTCAAGTTGCAAGTGCGCTACGTGTCAAGCATCAGTCTGCAAAGCCATCCCGAATCGATTTGTTAAATGTTGAGATCTGACCCCTTTGTTTTTACCTTTGTCTTTAGCTATCCGGGCAATTTATCTAAATGATTGCTCTTTAATCAACCACCCTATACTTGGAGGATAATTATGAAACGTTACGTTATGTCACTGGTGATGATCCTGCTGGCCGTGCTGTTTGTAGCTTCCACTGGCAATGCCGCAGAAAAATTCGTACCCAAAGTCGATAACATCATTTTCTTCGTGGACTATTCCGGTTCCATGGCTTTGGATTCCACAGCCTGCGATGGCAAAAAAATCGACATGGCCAAAGAGGCTGCAACAGCAATCGCCAACAGCACACCTGAATTGGACTACAACGCTGGTGTGTACACCTTTGCACCCTTTAGCGAGGTTGCCGGCATGAGTACTTTCTCCAAAGCCACCGTTACAAGCGCCGTGGCCAGGATCGATTCCAAGTACCCCGTTACCGGCCGTATGACCCCCATGGGCCCCGGTCTGCTCGCCCTGGATCCTGTTCTTGGCAAACTGTCCGGCAGAACCGCAGTGGTCATGTTTACGGATGGCAATGCCAACCAAGGCAGCGACCCCGTCACCGAAGCGCAGGCCCTTTACGCCAAATACGACATCTGCATCCATGTAGTCAGTGTTGCTGACAACGATGAAGGGCAGAACGTCATCGATGCCATTCGTGCTTTGAACAATTGTAGCTGCACCTTGGGCGGCAATGTCTGTGAGCCTTCCGGTTACGCTGAATTCGCCGATTGTGCTTTCTACGACACCGCAGCGGAAGAAGTGGTGGTGGTTGAAGATCCCGACGTCATCCGCCTGCGCGGTGTGCATTTTAATTTTGACAAATCCGACATTCGCGATGAGGACACCCCGGTTCTTGAGGCAGCTGCCGAGATCCTGAAGGAAAACCAGAACATCAATGTTATTGTCGAAGGGCATACCGACTTCATCGGCTCCGATCAGTACAACCAGGGGTTATCCGAACGTCGCGCCAACTCCGTCAAGGACTGGTTGATCAAAAACGGCATCAATGCCAGCCGCATGTCCACCGTCGGATACGGCGAAGCCAATCCTGTTGCCGATAACGATACTTCGGAAGGCCGCTTGCTCAACAGGCGTGTTCAATTCCGCGTCGAATAAGCATAACCAAACCACCACGCATAGCGTGGACGGAAAATTGAATATCTAACGGAACCGGGGGGGCTCTGTCTGCACCCCCGGTTTTTTGTTAGAAAAACAATGGGTCAGGTCTTGAAACTTGCAGGATTGAGGTAGATTCAAGTTGCAAGTGTACCACGCCAAGCATCAGTCTACAAAGCCATCCCAAATCGATTTGTTAAATGTTGAGATCTGACCCGGTTGTTTTTCAGTGGCCAAAACCGGGCACCTGATGACGGTCGAAGAAGGGGTGTTGACCGGGGGGATCGGGGCCGAGGTGATTGCCCGAGTGGCCTCTGCGGGCAACGATATGTTAAAACGGTCGCCGGTGCGTATCGGCGCTCCGGAATGCCCGATACCGTATGCCCGCAACCTCGAAAACGCGATGCTGCCGAAACCGGAGGCAGTCGCGGCAGCGGTGGAGAAGCTGCTGGGGTAGGGCAGGGGAGTCAGAGGTCGGTCGATTGGGGTAGGGCCGCGACAACCTACTATTAATCCTAGCAAATACAATCTCCTTGCCACTGTTTCTTGCTCTTAAACGGTCAGTTTTAATCCCAAAATCATGCCTTTAAGAAATCTCTTGTTCCCTTCACAGACGCTTTGAAAAGCCCATTTATTCATAAACCGCCTGTTTTACCCCCCAAAAATGGCCGTTTAAGGCCGGAAAAAGCCCTTTTTTTTAATAATAATTATTAATATTCAATATTATATCGAGACAAGACAAAAA
>CAZKYZ010000390.1:0-3931 GCA_964557055.1 uncultured Desulfobacterales bacterium | reverse complement strand
CCAGAATCCTTGGCCCCTCGAACCCTTATTCTGATCAACTCTTTTGGAGATGATCTAAACTTTTGAAGCTATCGGGAAAGCTCGCTGCTGTCAAGGCCTACCGCGCCGCCAGGGTATTCTCTGGCGATCTCCATAAGATATGTTCCGTAACTGTTGTTCAACATCCCTCGGGCAAGCCTGATCAGCTCTTCTTGCCCGATGTACTTCAACCGGTAGGCAATTTCTTCGATGCAGGCAATTTTCAAACCCTGCCGCTCCTGAACCACCTGGACATAACTGGCGGCCTGCTGAAGCGCTGTGTGGGTGCCGGTATCCAGCCAGGCAAACCCCCGGCCCATCAGCTCGACTTTCAGCTCGCCCCGATTGAGATAGGCCATGTTCACGTCCGTAATTTCCAGTTCTCCTCTTTTGGAAGGTCGCAATCCCCGGGCAATCTCAACAACATCGCTATCGTACATGTAGAGTCCGGGAACCGCATAGTTGGATTTGGGCTGCGCCGGTTTCTCTTCGATCCCCTTCACGTTTCCGTCGGAATCAAATTCGACAACCCCGTAGCGTTGCGGATCGCTTACCGAATAGCCGAAGATCAGCCCGCCGCGCTGCAATTTAGCTGCCTGTTTCAGGATTTGGGGAAGATCGCTCCCGTAGAAAATATTGTCTCCCAGAACCAGGCATACGGTTTCATCGCCGATAAAATCCGCTCCGATCAGAAATGCCTGAGCCAGTCCTTCCGGGTTTGGCTGTACTTTGTATTCAAACCGCAGGCCCAGCTGGGATCCGTCCCCGAACAACCGCTGAAACAGCGGCAGATCTTCCGGGGTCGAAATAAACAGAATATCACGAATGCCGGCCATCATGAGAACGGAAAGCGGATAATACACCATCGGTTTGTCGTAAACCGGAAGCAGTTGTTTACTAACAACCCTTGTAATGGGATACAGGCGCGTGCCGGAACCTCCCACCAAAACAATACCTTTCATACAAATTCCCCTTTTGCGTAATACGTCGCCGGATTCCCCTGCACGGCAAAAAACCGGAGCGGCGAAAAACGGTCGCCGATGGGTGCCGGCAGGTCCTGAATTTGCACATTTTCGGCTTTCCGGCAGCGCCGCACACTTTTGGGACAAGTTGGTTGCCGGTCCATCGTTGGGGAATTTACCAGCTATGAGAGCTAAAGTAAAGAATGTAAAACAAATCCAGCCATGATTTGAGCCTTGCATAACCAGCGCCAATCCGGTATTCAAATCGCAGAATGCGGCCCGTCACCGCATCAACAGTTTCAAGGCTTTCGACGACGATCCGGTTATATGGATTTATGAAGGGACCGCCATGCCGACGCCTCAAGACCGTATATCCAGCCTGCAAACCGCTCTTGAGCGAAGCATCCTGCACGGACTGACCTGTGAATGGCAGAATGCCGTCGATATCCTGGAAACCGGTATTAAGGCGCAGATGAAGCCACCTTTTTTTCGACTGGTGGACCTGTCCTCCAGGCTGGGTTACTGGTCTGCCGAAAAAAGAGAAATCTGCCTGAGCCGCAATCTGGCGTACCGGCATTCCTGGGATTCAGTTACGGAGGTTCTGCGCCACGAAATGGCGCATCAACTGACCGACACGGTTCTGGGGGGAACGGACGGCGGACCGCACGGCGGCTGTTTCCAAAAGGCCTGCCGGTTGTTGCGGGCCAACCCGTCGGCCAGCGGAGCGGGTATTCCACTGGATGAAGCGGTCTCTTCCGGCCGTTTTTCGAAAAACGATAAAATTCTGGCCAAAATCGCTAAACTAATGGCGCTGGCGGAAAGTGGGAATAAACATGAGGCGGAATCCGCCATGTCAAAAGCCCATCTCCTGCTTGCTAAGCACAACATTGATTTGCGGCGCGAAAACAGGTCCGGCTATATTTCCGTCCACCTGGGAAAACCGGCGCTGAGGCATTTCAGGGAAGTCTATCACCTGGCCGCCCTGCTCCAGGATTTTTATTTCGTTTCGGGGATCTGGATCCCCGCCTATGTCGTGGAAAAAGGGCGGATGGGGCACGTGCTGGAAATCAGTGGTATCGCCGCAAACATAGAAACAGTTTCCTATATCCATGACTTTATCATGCGATATATCGACAGGACCTGGAGCGTTTACAATAAAAAAAGGGGGCTGAATCGTTATCGCAAAACGGATTTCGCCATCGGTGTTGTTGAGGGCTTCCGCGAAAAAATGAATACGGACAGAATCTTGCAAAAGACGCAATGGGATCGATTTGAGATTGTCCTGTCGCCGGATGCGGGCCTTACGGCCTACATGAAATACCGCCACCCCCGCACACAAACATATCGGAACGGGGCCTCCCGGCAAGACGAATCCGTATTGAAAGACGGGTGGCAAATCGGCAGGGAAATGATCATTTCCAAGGGCATTTCCGAATCCAGTAACAACCAGCGACAATTGGCGGACGGTTAGGTATGGAAATCTACCAGGTGGGCGGCTCTATCAGAGACCAGCGAATCGGCCGACCTGCGGGTGACAGGGATTACGTTGTAATCGGTGTCTCGGAACGGGAATTCCAGACGGCTTTTCCAGAAGCTGTGCGCGTGGGCGGCCGACACGCTGTCTATTATCACAAAGGCGATGAATATACCCTGTCTGCTGCATCAACAATCCAGGAAAACTTGTATACACGCGATCTGACCATCAACGCACTTGCCAAGGATGCCTCCGGCCGCCTTTACAGCCATCCAAAAGCGCTCGAAGACATTGATCGCCGAATCCTGCGGCCCGTTTGCGCAGGTAACTTTATCCAAGATCCATTGCGGGTATTCAGAGCGGCCAGGCTGGCGGCCAGTCTCTCCGATTTCGAACCTCACCCTTCCCTGCTGGCAGTCATGCAGCAGGTTGCTGCAAAAGGCCTGCTGCAAAATTTGGCGGCCGAGCGCGTGGGTAATGAAACCAGAAAAGCATTCGCCGCCGGCCAGCCGGACCGCTTTCTGCGTCTGCTGTCATCCGCAGGAGCACTGGATCCATGGTTTGCTGAAATCCGTTTTACCGACCAGATTCCTGCCGGACCGGTCCGGTTTCATTCAGGCTCCCTTTTTGAACACACCTGTGACGTCATTCACAAGCTTGCCGGTGATTCGCTTACGGTTTGGATGGGGTATTGCCATGATCTGGGAAAACGGACAACCTCGGAAGATATGCTGCCACACCACTACGGCCATGATCGCGCCGGTGTTGCGCCGGCGGCGGCAGCAGCCGCCCGCCTTCGGATGCCGGTACGATTCCGTGAAGCCGGGCAAGCGGCTGCCCGCTATCACATGACCGCCGGCCGTTACCCCCGGCTACGCCCTACCAAAAAGGTGGGCCTGCTGACAACGTTACATCGGTCGGGCCTTTTGCAGCATCTGTTCAAGGTGGTACAGGCCGACAAGGGAGTTGACTATTTTCCGGAAGCCGCCGGGGATCTTGATATCATTGGCCGCATCCGGCTGCCGCACAATTACCGCTCCCTGGGCCGCCGATCGGGAGACCATCTGCGGGAACTGCGCTGTCAGGCTCTGGCAGCGAACCAATCTTGAAAGATTCCAACGAGGGAAACATGAAAAAAGCACCGCTTATCGGCATCATGGGCGGCGGTTCGGCATCACCTCAAACAGTTGAAAAAGCCCACCGGCTCGGTCGCCTGGTCGCACGGGAGGGATGGGTGCTGCTAAACGGCGGGCGCAACACCGGAGTGATGGCGGCATCGGCAAAGGGGGCCTGGGAAGAAGGCGGTATTGTCGTCGGGATTTTACCCGGAAACACAACGGAGGATATCTCCCCGCACGTAACGATACCGATCGTCACCGGTTTGGGGAACGCCCGCAATGCCGTCAATGTCCTTTCCAGTGACATCGTAGTGGCCTTCCAGGGAGGGGCGGGAACCATATCTGAAATCGCACTGGCC
>CAZKYZ010000389.1:0-3939 GCA_964557055.1 uncultured Desulfobacterales bacterium | reverse complement strand
ATTTCTGCCACCGATTGAACCGCATGGTGGGTTTCGTCTATCAGGGTCGCAAAAAAAAGACCCTCGTTTAAATGATGGGTTTCCCCGTGGTCCCTCAAATTCAACCGGAACACGGAAAAGCCGTCCGCATGCAGGTGAGCGGCCGCACTTTGCACATAGGCGGACTCCGAACCGCCTTCCCATCCATGCAGAAGAACAACCAGCCCCTTGTCGGCATCCGTCCCCTGAATGTAACGTCCCATAAGGCGGATACCGCCTTTTACATCGATCATTCTCTCGACGGAAGCCTGCCTGATCGCAGCCGCTTTGCGGGTGCGCAGTCGGCTGCTGGCCAGAATGCATTGAACCGTTGTCGGCCGCAGATACCAGGCTGGCTTAAAAATCGTGTTCACTGACGCGCCGATTTCAAACGTCTCATCTTTCACCCCTTTTTAGCCAGGGTCAGGGTTCCCCTTCCCACCGGCTGATCAGCCACGGATGCCTGCACATCGAACATGTAAATCCCACCGAACTCCCGTTTCAATCCGGAAACCAGGCATAATGTATTCTCCGGACGGACGGGATTTGTGTACTTCATGTTGACGCCTGCCAAAAAAAGCATGGTAATATCATTCTTGCCTTCGACCATGGCTCTGGTCAACGCCAGAAGCAGTCCGGACGCCTGGGCCAGGGCTTCCGAAACAATCACACCGGGGACCAGCGGCAGTCCCGGAAAGTGGCCCTTTAAAAACCATTCGTCCGCCAATACATCTTTTTCCGCGGTGATGCGCCCGGCCCCGTCAATGCCCATTACCCTGTCCACAAACAGAAATGGTTCCCGGTGGGGAAGAATGGTTTCAATGTCTTTTTTCTGCAGGGGGAAAGGGATATCCATCGGCTCTCCTTTACTCCGCAACGGCCTGCAGGGCTCTGGCCAGGCCTTCCTGCCGGGCGGTGTTGTGTATTTCTATTTTCCGGTCGATCCACCGCACCGTTCGGGAAACGATCGCCCCCGGACCGGCTTCCAGCCAATGACGAATGCCCATGCTTTCAAGTTTTCTGATCAGGTCCACCCAGCGCACCGCACTGGAAAGCTGGTGTCCCATCGCCGTCAGCACCTGCTTTCCGGTTTCCAGGCGTTCAAGGCTTGAATAAGAATAGAGCGGAACCGCCGGGTCGTGAAAAATAGCCCCATCCACTTCCTGAAGAAACCGTCGGGTGGCCTCCGCCATAAAAGAAGAATGGTAGGCAGCGGCAACCGGAAGGAGATAACTGTCCAATGCTCCCTTGTCCCGGCATTTTTTCAGAACCGCCAAAACCCGCTGCTTGTCTCCGGAAACGACGATCTGCCGGGGCGTATTGTAAATTGCTGCCTCCACATCACCCGCATCACGGCACAAACGGATGATATCGTCTGCGGGCAGACCGAATACAACCCCCATACCACCCTTTCCCCGGCGGTCCCCCGTATTCAGCAGGATTTCCCCGGCCTGTTTCACCACCTGCAGGCCCTCTTCGAAGGTAAAGCATCCTGCGGCATAGGCGGCGGCATAAAAACCGGAGCTGTACCCGGAGAGTACCTCCGGCCGGACGCGGTGGGCTTTGAGAACATCGGTTGCCAGGCAGCTGACGACATACACGGCCAGCTGGGCATTCAGATCCAGATTCAGCTCATCCTCCGGTCCGTGGCAGCAAAGCCGGCTCAATGGAAAGTTGAGGACGCTGTCCGCCCGCTTGAACAGATCTTCGGCCTGCGGGTAATTTTCAAGAAAAAAACGCCCCATACCCACGTGCTGGGCCCCCTGGCCTGGGTAGAGAAACACCGCCCGGTATCGGCATTTGCGCTTCACCGGCAGCTCCATCATCTTTGGCCCTCCAGGTCTTTCAACTCCCGGATCTGTTCCGGCTGGTAGGCGGAGAGATCAAAAACAGCGGACAGGTCCTGGTTGAGTTCCACCTGGCTGAGCCGGCACAGGGTGGTGGAACGACCGTCTTCGCGGAGGATTTTTATCCGCAGCGGTATCGACGGCAAGCCCTCCCGATACTGGTAATCCTCAAAGCGTATGCTGCCGGCAGCGGTGTATACTTCCAGGGGCAGACCGCTATCCCGTTTTAGGATGAGTGTCCCCTGATCGAGTGGCAGTATTACCGTCCTGTCCACCACCTTCAGATCACCCGTCTGGCTTGCCCGAAATCGGGTAAAATCGATAAACAGGGAAGCGAAAATTTTGGCCCAGGGGCCGTCGTCCACACCTTCACCGGGTTTACCTTTGTAAAGTGTTTTTTTAGAAGGCAGGTAGAGTTCGATGCGGTCTTTTGTCTGCACCAGGTCGAAGACGGTTCTGCCAAAAGGAGCCAACCCCCTTACCCGCAGCTGAACGCTGCCGTCGGCCCTGGCGAAAAACAGCAGCCCCTGCAGGTTAGCAGGGTATCCTTTCGGGGGCGGATCAATGGTTACCACAAAACCGGCACTGAAACTCCGGATTGCCTTCTGTTCCTCCTGCAGCCGCTCCAGAACCTCCGCAGCGCTTACCCCCTGCCAGTCGATAGCGGCCCCGGGCGCCGCCTTTTCATCAGCCCCCGCACAGGAAAACAGCAACAAAGCGAACAGAGAAGCGATCAGCCGGCTGTTGACATATCTACGCATCAGGGCAATCATCTCCGCCTGGTAACGAATTTTCGGCAGCACCACTGTCGGTTAATTCACCCGGCACTTCCTGATAATTCCGCTGAACCCATTCTCTGTTCCTGGCTTCGTACCAGGCATACCGCATGATAAGGCGATAGGCCATACGGATAAAGGGGTTTTTCGAAAAAATCATTTTACGAAAAAACACCGGGCGGGTGTAGTATTTGCGCAGGTATTTTTTCTGCAGCGCCAGTATCTCGGCTCTTTTGTAGTGCCGGTTCGACATAACCGGGTTCATAAAATTGTAGCGGCTGAAGTCCGTCACCTCTATCCGGCCGGTCGCTTTGGCCTGCTGATAATATCGGGTTCCCGGCAAAGGCGTGGTGATGCACAACACCAGGAAATCGCCGATTTCAGCGGCAAACGTATAAATCGTGCGCAGCGTTTCTTCGGTATCCTCCACATCGCCGAACATAACGTTGGTCATTACCATAATACCCCTGGACCGCAACAATTCGGCAGCTTCGCGAATCTGCTCCACGGATTGTTTTTTCTTATAGTTGCTCAAGGCTTCCGGGGAGATGCTCTCCACTCCCAGCATCACCTCATAACAGCCCAGGCGGCGGTATTCATCCAACAGGTCCCGATCCCGCAGGATGTCTTTGACCCGACTCTGAAACCAGAAATCACATGTCAACCCGGATGCCGACAAACTATCCAGAAACACTTCGTTGCGCTCACGGTTCTGGTTAAACGAATTCTCGTTGAATACAAATAGCGATTTCCCGTAATCACGGTTGAGCCGGATCATCTCTTCCACCACCAGCTTTCCGTTACGGCCCCGCCAGTTGGCCTGCCACAGCGCCGATTCCGAGCAGTAGGAACACCTGTCGCCGCAGCCTCGGCTGGTGGACAGGCCCACCGCCCGCCGGCCCATTCCGTGAAGATTGTACACCGGATTTTCCATTTCCATACGGTGGTAGGCCGGAAACGGAAGCGCGTCGATATCGGCCATAAGCGGCCGCGGGGAGGTACGGTAAAAATCAGCCTTGTCTGTGAAAACAAGTCCGGGGATATCGAATGGTTTTTCTTGCGCCGGCCCCTCGATCCAGTCCAGCAACGCCAGGAAGGTTTCCTCCCCTTCACCGTTTACGATAAAATCGAGTTCCGGCAGTTCGTTGAGCATCTGTTCGGCATTGAGGGAAAAGTGCCCGCCGCCCCCAACGATACAGGCCTTCGGAAGCATTGTGCGTGTGAGGCGGACCGCGTGAACAGCGTCGTAGTGAAACGTGGCCTCCGAACAGGTGACACCTACCACGTCATAGCGCTCT
>CAZKYZ010000388.1:0-3972 GCA_964557055.1 uncultured Desulfobacterales bacterium | reverse complement strand
ATTCTCTGATAAAAAGCCTTTCCGAATCTATCCTCGATTTCGCCATAAAGCTCTCCCGGGTCCTTGCCCAGTTTCGCCGTTATCTCGCAGGCAAGAAGATCCATCAGAATGCCGTCCTTATCCGTGGTCCAGACCGTACCGTTTCGTCTGAGAAAGGAGGCGCCCGCACTCTCTTCTCCGGCAAAGCCGAGCGAACCATCAAGCAGTCCGTCCACGAACCACTTGAAGCCCACGGGGACTTCGGAAAGGCGTCTTCCAAGGGAAGCGGCCACACGCTCGATCATGGATGTGGAGACAAGCGTTTTTCCGACAGCCGCATCCCTGCTCCACCCCGGCCGGTTCTGAAACAGATACTCCACAGCCACAGACAGGTAATGGTTCGGGTTCAAAAGCCCCACGCTCTTTGTGACAATGCCGTGGCGGTCTGCATCGGTATCGTTGCCAAAGGCAATATCGAAGTTGTCTTTCAACGCAATCAACCCGGCCATGGCATAGGGTGAGGAGCAGTCCATCCGGATTCTACCGTCATGGTCAAGGGTCATGAAAGAAAAAGTGGGATCCACAACAGGATTGACAACCTCAAGGGTAAGGTCATACCGGTCGCCGATGATATCGAAGAAATCCACGGCCGCGCCTCCAAGAGGGTCGGCGCCGATCTTGAGCCCACTCCCGGCAATGATATCCATGTCAATGACATTCTTGAGATCCTCCACATAGGGAAGGATATAATCGTATTCGTGCGTCGAATCGGCCTTGAATGCCTTTTGAAAGGAAACCCGCTTCACGTCCTTCAACCCTTGCGCGATGATCTGATTGGCTTTTTCTTCGATGACCCGGGTTGTTTCCGGCCCGGCCGGGCCTCCCTCCGGCGGATTATACTTAAACCCACCATCTTCCGGAGGGTTGTGAGAAGGTGTGATGACGACGCCGTCTGCCGGCCCCATCCTTCTTGTCCGATTATAGGTAAGGATCGCATGGGAAATCACCGGGGTCGGCGTGTATCGGAGACCTTTTTGGATCATCACCGCAACATCGTTTGCGGCGAAGACCTCAAGCGCGGTCGTGAAAGCAGCTTCGGAAAGAGCGTGGGTATCCATCCCCATAAAGAGAGGGCCATCAATGCGCTTCGATTTCCTGTAATCACAGATTGCCTGGCTGACAGCCAGGATATGATCCTCGTTAAAGCTGTTTTTCAGGGAAGACCCCCTGTGGCCCGAGGTTCCGAATGCGACTCGCTGGGTCGGATCGGAAACGTCCGGTTTTTTTGTGTAGAAGGCGGTTACCAGCCTTGGAATATTGGCAAGGAGTGATTTCGGTGAGGGTTTACCGGCAAGTTCATGAACAGTCATTTTTCCATTCCCCTTCCCATTGCAGCAGTTTTCCGTTAAAAGATTCCATGTATACCTGTTAAAGATACTGTTCCAGAAATTTCCGCCAGTCAGCCGATGCGCGGAAGCGGGAGAGGTTTCCGAAATGCCCGCTGATGGTGCGGTCTACGAAGACCAGATCCGCCGGGGCGGTCATATCCATGGCTTCCTGGCGGTGTTTTTTAGCCAGGGCTCTGACCTCCTCGTATATATTGCTGTCTTCACCAAACGTATATTGACGGCCCCTTTCAAAAGGCCCCCGCAATACTTCCGTGAAATCCATTACCATCGCCATCGGTACTTCCGAACCGTCTATGTAGTGAACGCCGGTTTCCCGCAGCAGCTTCGGGATATCTGCCCAGCGTTCATCCAGAACCGCGCGTGTCAGGAATCTGTACCCATTCGATATGCTTTCGGGCACCTCTTTCATGCAGCCGAAGTCGTAGACCACAACGCGGCCGTCGGTGTGAAAGGAAAAATTGGCCAGGTTGGGGTCGGCGTGCAGAAAGCGGTGCTCCAAAAGACCGGTGAGAAAAAGCTTGAGAAGCATGGAAGCCCAATGCGTTCGCTGGGCCTGAGAATAGTCATCGGAGCAGGCCCAGGCGGGCGAGAGCCCTTTTTCGTAAATCATGCAGAGCACGTGGACGGTACTCAGTTCGGGCAGCACCTCCGGAATAATGATGTCCGGATCGTCTTTCCAGAGTTCCCGCATGCGGTTCATATGCTGTGCTTCGCGGATATAATCAAGCTCTTCGGTCAAACGGGCGTTCAGTTCATCCCAGATGGGGTCCAGATCCATGCGGGTCAGCATGGAAAAGAGAATTTTTAGAATACCTTTCAGGTTTTTGAGATCGGCTGCAATGACCTGATCGATGCCGGGGTACTGCACCTTAAAAACCACTTCACGGCCGTCTTTCAGCCGGCTACGGTGGACCTGGCCGATGGATGCGGCCGCATGGGCGTGGGGTTCGACCGTATCCACCAGCGAAAAAGTGCCCTGCAATTCGGCCTGTAATACACGGTGGATATCGTCAAACGGTGCCGGTGGGGCGTCCTGCTGGAGGGAACTCAAAATTTCAGCGACTTCCGGGGGCAGGAACCCTTCGTGGAGACTGAGCATCTGGCCGATTTTCATGGGGACCCCTTTCAGCGTACCCAAAGCTTCCGCGATGCGGGCGGCATTCTCGGCGTACACGGCGCTGCCGGATGGATCTCCTTCGGTTTTCAAGGCTTTTTTAACAGCATCGGCAGCAAGGGAGGCGCCCACGCGTCCCACCAGCCCCCCCAGTTTTAAGAGGCGTGATGCGGCGGATGTGGAAAGCCTGGTTTTGTCTGTCATGGGACGCTCCAATAATACAGTGCCGGAAGCGAATTTTCCAGGGCGAGACGCTGTTTAGGGGATCGGTTTAACCGGTTACGGTAGATCCAGCAGTTTTTCGGCATTCCCTCCGGCAACAGCGGCAATGTCGGTTTCATCCAGCCCGGCGGCCCGCATGTCCTGGAAGTACCGTTCCGGTTTGAGCAGGGGATAGTCCGTGCCGAACAAAATTTTATCGAGGCCGACCAGGTCCTTGGCGATACGGTAAATATCCGGTTTGTAGAGATAGGGAGATGCTGCCGTGTCGTACCAGACGTTTTTCAGGACGGTATCGACCTCTTTTTTGAGGAGGCTGTAGAACAGGATGCCCCCGCCCCAATGGGCCAGTACGATCCGGTTATCGGCAAACCGTTTGACCATGGCATAGATCTGCGCCAGGGTGTTGGGGCTTTTGCCGGGATATTGGTGCCCCACCGGTTCGTTGGTGTGAATCATCACCGGCAGATTCCGTTTGCGGCAAAGATCCATGATCGGCTGGAGCCGGTCGAGGCAATTCCGGTCGATCCCGGTCCGGTAGAAGGCCAGCTCACCCACGCCGGACAGGCCGCTGTCCAGGCAGCGTTCGGTTTCGAAAACAGCATCATCGTGCAGGGGGTCAATACAGGCAAACCCGACGAACCGGGCCGGATACCGGGACACCGCATCGAGGATGGCATCGTTGTTCCTGCGGGTCAGCTCGATACCGGACCAGGGAAAGCCGAAAACCACTGCGCGGTCCACCTCCTGCTCGTCCATGGCGGCCACCAGTTCTTCCGCACCGACCAGGCGGGCTTTCGGGTGGCCATATAGCAGTTTAAATTCCGGTTCCCCGGCGAAATAGCGTTCCCGCTCCCGGCACACGTTTTTCGGGAAAATATGGGTATGAAAATCGATAATCATATCACGGTTTTCTCCACTTGTTACGGGTAACTCAGAGGCTGCATATTATCCCAGGAAGCTTTCTATATGACAAGCCCATGGATGTTCACGGTTGAATTTCTTTTTGAACAGTACTATATTAGGCCATATCTTTATACGGATGCAATGCTGTTTTTCATTTTGCCGATCATTCTGTTCCGGAAATTTGTTTCCTGCCCTTCTTGTGATGGTTACTTTCTGTCGAGCCGCTCCTTCCGTAAACAGCATCCGGACCTGACAACACAAGGAGGACGATATGAACATGCAAACAAGCCATGTACCCCAGGACAATGGTGGGCGACGACAGTTGAGCGACCGTCGCCACCTGCC
>CAZKYZ010000387.1:0-3976 GCA_964557055.1 uncultured Desulfobacterales bacterium | reverse complement strand
CATCGCCATTGGAACCGGAACCGATGTAGCCATTGAAACGGCAGATGTTATCCTTTTCGATTAGCGGTGCGACTATGAGAACGATTCGGCAAAATCTTTTTTGGGCCTTCGGCTACAATACGGTGTTAATACCGTTGGCGGCTGGTGTGCTGTACCCTTTTGATTCCCTGCCGGGAATGCTACGGGAACTCCATCCGATTTTGGCCGCTCTGGCCATGGCTTTCAGCAGCATTTCGGTGGTTACCAATTCTCTCGGGTTATACCGTCGTAAAATCCGTTAGAAGTGGCTTGATCATTACGGATTTTTATTGATTTGGGAAACGATATATTCGGCGATTTTTTCGGCTGACTTGCCAAACAGCTCTTCCGTCTCCACCAGATCCAGGCAGGATTTGTTCCAGGATGCGTTGTTTTCCTGCACAATATTAATAATGTGCTCGTATTTACCTCCCAGGGCTTTAATCTTGACGTCCAAGGGGATATTTTCTTTAAATGAAACGTTGAACAGTAGGATGTGTTCAATGTTGTTCGGTGTTTCCGGGGAGGCGGAAAGAATCGGAATGACAAGGATACTCCTGTTATCTTTGCGCCCTTTCCCGATATACACCTTCCCCTGGCGGACGATAATCCGCTTGGTACCTTTCAGTTGTGAATCCGTTTCAACCCGTGAAGGAATGTCTTTCAGAACACCATGTTTGCTGATGATTTCGATGGTCGTTTCGTCAGATGGTTCGCCCAGCAAACCGAGATTGTTGATACGGTAAACAATGCTTCCTTCCAGCCTGGCTATGATTTCCTGAATATTTTTCATGACCATAACATTCCGGTTCAGCAGTTGCGAAACCGAAAAACCGTTTAATGCCAGAGTGTCAAAGAGGATTCCTTCGATCCGTTCACTGATCCGGCTGGTGCCCACCGTAACGGTTTTGGCTTGGTGTTTGATGGCATCAACCGGTCGTGACATGCGGTTGATCGATTCCCCCAGCCGTTCGAACAGCATTTCGAACATATTGCGTGCTGTCCCTTTTTTACCGAAATCGATCTCAAAGTCAGATACCGGGAGCTTGCCGGATATGTATTTCAACAACAACACCAAGTCGGACGCCAGTGATATGGATATGGGGATCACCTTGTCATCTTTTTTCTGCCGGAAATGTTTGTAAAAGGTGGCCACCTTTTCGCGAAATGTTTTTTCGAGGAGTACTTCGTATACATCCAGACCTTCTTCGGCGCTCTTCTCCAGGAAATGTCGTATTTCTTCAGCAAAGCCGTACAAAAATCGGGAGCCTTCGTTGATAGTCAGTGCGGCGTAATACCCCCAGATGTGTCCGACAAGGGTATTCAATACAGGAGCAAGGTGTTCGCCGACAACAGGAACCTGGAAAACATCGGCAGCATACAGGTCGAACCGGTTGTCGCCCTCATCGGCAATGACCACCGGCGTTGCTTTGTGTGCTTTGAATATGGCTGTGTCTTTGATGATATCACCGATTACGGATCTTCTTGAACCAGCAGCACATACAATAATCAACGGCTCTGAAGAAAGGTCGATGTGTTTTTTGTCTTCCACATAATCCGACGATATGGTTTTGTAACAAAGCTCACTCAGTTTAATTCGAATTTCGTCCGCCGATGCTTTGTTGGGACCGCTGCCTACAGTGGCCCAGTATGTTTTGGTGCCTGCCAATCTTCGGGCGGACGCTTCGATGCTATCTGTCATGGACAGGACTTTGCGCATGTGGCCGGGCAGCTCCAGAAGACTTTTGGTTTCATCACTGATAAATTGAGGCGAACGATATTGTTTAAGGCCGGTGATAAAGAGGTTCAGCAAAGCTCCGGCCACAATCTGGGAATAGAAGGCTTTGGTGGATGCGACGGACATTTCGATATCCCGGCCACTGCTTGTGTATAGGACACCGTCTACTTTGAATGTTATGTCGGAATCTCTCCGGTTTACGATCGCGATGGTGTGCGCTCCTTTTTCCCGAACCATATCGACGGTACGGTTGGTATCGGCAGTCGTACCGGACTGGCTGATGGCCACGACAAGAACATCCTCCATAGCGCGGGGACCTTGGCGGCCGTCCATCTTGAATCCCGACAGCTCGGATGCCTTCAGTGCATTGACCTGGATGCCGGGGTCGGTCAGGTAATGGTTGAGGATGTTGGCACAGGCCAGCGCAGCCACACCCGCGGTCCCTTGACCGACAAAAAAGATCCTGCGGATACGGTTTTCAAGAAAAGCCGATTTCAGGCCCTTCGGAAAAATGGTTTCATCCAGATCGATTTGATGGAGCGGTGTTTTAGAAGCGGCCACACGCCACCGGTTTCGCAGTGTTCTTTCCACGGATAACGGGGCTTCCGAGATTTCCTTTAAAAAATAGTGGGGATATCCCTGCCGGTCGATATCCCTGGTGGTAATGTTCGTTTTCTTGATATTTTCCGTTGTCAGCACCACAGGTGTCCGGTCGTAATACATGGCCGGGATACCGGCGAGCCCTCCCGTGCTGTCCTGAGACAGGATACATATTTGTCCCTGGGTTTTACCGCGGGCACTCTCATAAATCGATTCTCCATCCAGTTTTATGTAGCGGGACGTTTCTTCGACAAAACCATACACTTCCGAGGCCGGCATATAGTGCTCTTTGGCAATACCGATAAAGACGGCCTGACCACTGCCTTTCTGGGCCAGAAACAGTTTGCCCGGTGCCAGACTGGTGTGCATGGAGATGGCATGCGACCCGTGGAAACTGTTTACCGCCAGCCGAAAAGCCTCTTCGATATCGTTTCCATTGCGATAGTGCCGGTGAATCAGGAGGGGTATGATTTTGGTATCGGAGGTAATGTCTTTCGGAATGTCATAGCCGGCTGCTTTCAGCTCTTCTTTCAACTCTCTGTAGTTGTCGATATCTCCGTTGAGGCAGACATGGATAATGCCGTTGTCCGATTCGGGTTGAATGGTGCAGACACTGTCCACCGGATGGCAATTGGCTTCCGTTATGGCGCCCACGGAAGCCCAGCGGGTATGGGATGAGATGGTGTGGTACCGCCAGGCATACCCGGCAATGAGGTGGAGAATGCGGTCTGCCTTCATCTGTCGACGGATAAAACGAACATTGTCACCAAGACTCCCGATTTCGGCGGCGACCTTGTAGGTCAGTGATACGGATGTCGCCGCATTTCCATCTGCGGGGGTGGTTTTGCGAATATCGATTCCCAGGTTGATCAGAATATCCGATTTCCGTCGACGGGCCAAATCTTCGGACAGGCCGTCACTTTCAATCTGATCGGCAAAAGATTGAAATTCTCTGTCATTCAAGACAAATAGAAGTGATACGCCGGCCGAATCGCGCCCGCGCACCTCCAACCGGTCGATACTGTTCAGTACACTGTTGATTCGCTGGAAGAGCATCACTCGGTTTCGGGTATACCAACCCCTGTCCGGATAGCTTTCCATAAAATCCTCTATTTTGCAGAGGTTTGCTTCCACCTCCATGGAGAGACACCAGATCGCATCTTTCAACATTTCGATGTGTTCGGTTACCTGGTCAACCGTTGTTGTTTCCAGATATCCGAGTCTGTTTTCAAGTGTCGCCGATTCCCGTTCGGCAACCGTTTTCATCCGCAGTGCGATTTCGGACAGTTGTCTGCGTTCTTCGGGATGATGCATGAGGTAATAATAGTCCCTGCTGGATTTCAAAGACTGCACACTTTCCAGCAGGAGGGCGATGCGTTTTTTACCCCCCAGATAGCATTCTTCCAGCACTGTTGAACCGGCTTTGCAGGATTCGAACCCACTGGATTCAATAGCTTCCGCCAATGTCCTCAATTCGTCGGCGGTCGTTCCAGCCGCTGCGGCCGGATCCGATTGAAAAGAAACCAACCCGGCCAGGCCGCAGCAGAGCGTTGCCCATTGATACGGAAAAAGAACGATGCACGGGAATTGAACACCGGCCGAAGCCCGGCCCCAATATAT
>CAZKYZ010000386.1:0-3978 GCA_964557055.1 uncultured Desulfobacterales bacterium | reverse complement strand
GATATTACGTCCCAACCTCCAAACACGGCAACCGCAATTCACGGCCGGTACCCATGGTTTTTTTAGCCTTGTGGCAACCGGCCAGGCCAAGTGCTGCCGCACTTTTGCCCTTCCAGCCCCACCGATAAACCAATAGTTTTTTTGTAAAATTAGTTATTTACGTCTTCGCAAGCGCTTGATTTCATAAAACACACCGGCAGGGGTACCATCATTCGTGCGCCCCACAGCTAAAACCTCAAAAAGTCTTTAAATACGATCTGTAAAGGCAAATCAATTTTCCACTTGACAGGGAAAAATATATTTAATAATTACTGACTGACCGCTCAGTTAGGAACTGTCTGATGACCAAAAAAGAGATGATTCTCAAAGCAGCCACGGTATTTTTCACTGAAAAAGGATACCGGGAATGCTCCATGGCCGAATTGGCCCAGGTTTCCGACGTGGCCCAGGGAACGATTTTCTATCATTTCAAAACCAAAGAAGACCTGTTTTTAGCGATTCTTAAGAAATTCCGTGAAGATCTCGTTTTTGAATTCAATCGTCATACCGAAAATCATGTTTACCACAGCGGCCTGGCCATGGCCGAGGGTGTTATGGCTTTTTACCTCCATCTGGCGGCGTCCATGGAAGAGCGGTTCCTGTTGCTGCATCGGCATGATGCTTACGAACTGGCTCGTACCAACGATGAATGCCGGGAACATCTGGAGGCGATCTACGATTGCCTGGTGGATATGTTTGACAGCGCCATTCGACGCGGACAGCAAGACGGTTCCATCCGCGCCGGCGCCTCCCGCAAGATAGCCATGATTCTTTTTTCCATGGTGGACGGCCTGGTCCGGCTTCAGACCTACAGGCTATATGACGCCAGTTCCCTCTACAAGGATTTGATTAAAAGTTGTCAAAAGATATTAATTAGGGAGAATGCTTAATGGTAAAAAAACTCTTTCCTTTTCTCGGATGGTTTCGTGACTATTCGATGCAAGCCTTCAAAATCGATGCTGTATCCGGTCTGACAGTCGCCCTGGTCCTGATCCCCCAATCCATGGCATATGCTCAACTGGCCGGCTTGCCAGCTTACTACGGCCTATATGCTTCCTTTTTACCGCCGATGATCGCCGCCTTGTTCGGATCAAGCCGGCAACTGGCCACCGGACCGGTGGCCGTGGTGTCTTTGATGACCTCGGCCTCCCTGGCGCCTTTGGCCACCACCGGCAGTGAAGGCTATATCGCCTATGCTATTCTGCTGGCCCTGCTGGTGGGAATTTTTCAGTTGAGCCTGGGTGTCTTGCGCCTCGGATTGGTGGTGAATTTTCTTTCCCATCCGGTGGTCAACGGGTTCACCAATGCGGCCGCCATCATCATCGCCTCTTCCCAGTTGTCCAAGATGTTCGGTGTCTATGTGGATACGGCGGAACACCATTATGAAACCATCATGCATGTCATCCAGTCGGCCATCCACTACACCCATTGGCCGACCTTGGTTATGGGTGTTCTGGCTTTCGGTATCATGTATGGTTTGAAAACCCTGAACCCGAGAATTCCCAATGTTCTGGTGGCTGTGGCCGTGACCACCATTATTTCCTGGGCTTTCGGGTTTCAGCACAACCAGGACGTTGTGCTCCGGCAAATCACCTCCGACAAAGTCCAGCAGGAGATCTCGCGTTTTAACATCGCAACCCAGCGTGTTCAGGAGCTTTCCGGTGAGCGCACCGAGGCTTCCCGGACCATCGATAATGCCATTGAGGAACATAACAAAACCGGTCAATTGGATGCCGAGCACGCCGCCAGTGTGATCAATTACAATCTGGATTTGCTTAAGCATGAACAATCCGGTCTGCGAAGCGGTCTGCGCGATTATCTGTTTCGTTCCGTCGCGCAGGATGGCGGAACCGCCATGCTTTACCTGCCGGAAGACCTGCCGCCCGGCGTGGAACATGACGGCCGGATCTGGCGCCTGAGTATCGGCAACCGTCCGCTGGACACGCAGAACCTGCTGTTTACCGGTGGTGGTGCCGTGGTGGGGGTCATTCCCAAGGGGCTGCCGGAACTTTCCATGCCGCAAATCAATGTCAAGATCATACTGCAGCTCTTTCCCTATGCTGCCATCATCTCTCTGCTGGGCTTCATGGAGGCCATTTCCATTGCCAAGGCCATGGCAGCCAAAACCGGCCAGCGTTTGGACCCCAACCAGGAACTCATCGGCCAGGGGTTGGCCAACATTCTGGGTTCTTTTGGCAAGAGCTATCCGGTGTCCGGCTCTTTTTCCCGTTCGGCGGTCAACCTGCAAGCCGGCGCACTGACCGGCTTGTCCAGCTTGTTTACCAGCATCATGGTGGTGATCGTCCTGCTCTTTTTCACACCGCTGCTCTACCACCTGCCTCAATCCGTTCTGGCGGCCGTTATCATGATGGCGGTCATCGGGCTGATCAATGTTTCCGGTTTTGTGCATGCCTGGCATGCCCAGTGGTACGACGGTGTCATCTCCGTGATTTCGTTTATCGCAACGCTTGCCTTTGCACCCCACCTGGATAAAGGCATCATGATCGGCGTGGCGCTTTCCCTGATGGTTTTCCTTTATAAAAGCATGCGCCCCCAGGTGGTTTCATTGGCCAGGGCCGAAGACGAAGCCTTGCGCTGCGTGGAAACCCACGGGTTGAAAGAGTGTGATTATATTGCCATGGTGAGGTTCGATGGGCCGCTTTTCTTTGCCAATGCGAGCTATCTTGAAGATAAAATCACCGCCATCATGGGCGCCAAAAAAGACCTGCGCCATATCATCATTGTTGCCAACGGCATAAACGACATCGACGCCTCCGGCGAGGAAGCCTTGTCGTTGCTGGTGGATCGTGTACGCAGCGCCGGCGTGGATATTTCGCTCAGCGGTGTCAACGAGTCTGTGATGAAAGTCTTTCGCCGGACCCATGCCTTCGAAAAAATCGGTGAAGATCATATCTATCCGACCATGGAGAAAGCCATTTGTACTGTCCATGAACATACCCACGAAACCGGCGATGAAACCGTGTGTCCGCTGACCACTGTCTGCCGTTTGATGGAATCCTAATTTGTAAGGGGGCCAAGATGTCCATAATCACAGTTTTCAACGGAAGTTACTGCAACGCGACGTCCATTGTAAAAGAGATCATGATCCGCACAGGCTATGAATTGGTGGACGACAATGCCATCGTGGCTGATGCCGGCCGCCTTTCCGGTATACCGGCGGAAAAGATCCACCGGACGTTTTCTTCTAAAGCGTCTGTTTTTAACAAATTCACCCATGAACGTGAAAGGGCCGTCGCCTATCTGAAACTGGCTCTGGCCCAGCGGGTCGTCAAGGACCGTTTGCTCGTCTGGGGCATGACAACTCACTTGATGCCCAGAACCATCTCCCACGTCCTGCGGGTCTGCCTGATCGCGGACGTCCATTCACGGGCCAAACAGGCAGGGGCCAAAGACGGCCTGGCCGATATCGAAGCCCTGCGCCTGATCCGTCGCCAGGATGAGGATCGCGCGACATGGATCGCAGCCCAGACCGGAGACCCCGATCCATGGGACACGAAGCTGTATGATATGGTTCTTCCCACCGCCGAAAAAACACCTGAACAGACAGCCGAACTGGTCTGGGAGTACAGCAAGAAGGAATCATTACGTACCACAAAAGCCTCCCAGCAGGTGGTTGAGGATTTCCTTCTGGCGGCAGGTGTTGAAGTCGCCCTGGTCAAGGAAGGACATAATGTCGGCGTGTCGGCTGAAAAAGGTGACGTTACCCTGACCATCAATAAGCATGTGCTGATGCTGCATCGCCTGGAAAGCGAATTGAAGGTCATCGTGGAAAAAGTGCCGGGCGTGGACAAGATCACCACCAAGGTGGGCCCGGGTTTTTACCAAAGCGATATCTACAGAAGGGCGGATTTTGAAATGCCATCTAAAATATTATTAGTGGATGATGAACGCGAATTTGTACAGACCCTTTCCGAACGT
>CAZKYZ010000385.1:0-3983 GCA_964557055.1 uncultured Desulfobacterales bacterium | reverse complement strand
CGCGAACAGATCCAACACCTGAAAATGTTTTACGGCTATGACCTGCCTAACTACAACGCACTCTTTCTGGGGAACCACGACGCCCTGGCAGCCGGTGCAGATCTCGTCTGCACGGCAGCATCCGAGGCGTTCATCGGCCTGGATATGGAACAGTCCTTTATCAGTCAACCCCGGCTGTTCCTGTTTAGCAGTGTGGATTCATTTCTAAAAAGCGGGGGGGTACTGTTTGATCGACTCGATAAACTGCCCTTTTTCACGCAAATCAACATCGGGCTCGAATCTGTAGATGCTGCGACAGTAAAGGAAATCGGGAAACCGCTGTCGGTTATGGATATTCGGGAAGCTTTCCAAAAAATGATAGACGTGAACCAGACCTACGATAACATCGAAATCAGCGCCAATTTCCTTTTGGGGGAACCGCTATCGCAGGATCATCACCAATCAATGACCGAACTGCTGCAAAGTGTTTCCGACACTTCGGTACGCAAAGGAGCCGTGTACCTCTCACCCCTCCTCGAGCGCCGGCAACAGGGAGTTGACCTGCTGCAATCCTTCTTCGAAATCAAAAAACAGAGCCGCCTGCCTGTTTTTATTTACCTAATCCAACGGTTGTAGTCACAATATCGCGAAAAGTAAAAAGCGGACTGCCACCGATGACAATCCGCTATTTATCTATTATGGACATCAGTCGATCAATCTACCCTGTAAAGGTGCCTGTTCGCTCCGTTGTCTCTCCGTTCTTCACCTCCACATTCTCAAACATTAAAACTTGATTTTTGTCCTTGATACTGATGATTTTGATTGTGTACAGGCCTTCCGGAAGCATTTCCGTACGTTGACCCTGAACATTTCCCTGTGTCCATTTGCCGAGAACTTTTTTGCCGGTACTGTCGTAGACCTCAAACGGCGTGTTGTAAGGTTGCCCGTTCAGCGTTGCCGCAATGGTCAACTTACCGAACCAAAAATCTGCTTCCACGGTCTGGAATTGTTCTGTTTCGACGATCACGTTCTCGAAACTTTTCGTCGAACTATCCACATTGGTTGTTACCTTGATCGTATAGGCTCCGGCAGGCAAACGAACCAGACGTTGCCCTTTGGTTCGGCCTTCCGTCGAGGCCTTATAGAATTCTTTTCCGGAAGAATCATAAATCTTAAAGGGCATGTTGTAAGGTTCGCCGTTCAGCGTCGCGGCTACGGTTACCTCGCCACTGAAAAACTCGGCTGTCTTTTCCACTGTGCTGCCCGGTAAAATTTCCAGAAGGTCAATGACAACGGTGGGCTTGCCGGCGATACTGTCCGTTTTCACTTCAACCCGATATACGCCCGGTAATAGCTGACGCTTGAGTTGCCCGGTTTTGGGGTTAGCATTTTCATTGTGAAAAGGTTTCTTTTCTCCCTGGCGGAAATAAAAAATATGGCCCTCGAATGGCGATCCGTTGAGCAGTGTAGTAATCACAAGCATTCCGTCTGAAAAATCTGCGCTGCGATCCACTGTTTCACCGGCCACGATAACGATGTCGGTCAGTTCGACGGCCGGAGTTTTGCCGCCGCTGACACCCGTGTCTTTCAGTTCTGCCGTATAATTGCCGGGCTCCAAATGAATTTCAGCGATGCCTGTTTCCCCTGATGAACTGGCCGGTGACCAGCTTTTACCGCTTTCCAGGTTGGTGATTTTTACTGCAGTGAAAAAGGGCTGCCCGTTTTTGGTGGCCGTTACCCTGAGAATTCCGTAGGGCGGGGTAGCTTTTTTCACCACCTCCTGGGCTGCCAGTTGGAAATCTTTGGCATTGCCGGCTGTATAGTACTGCCCGCCGCCGGCCTGGGCCATACATTCCAATTCTTCCCGCTCCGCTTCGGTGACGTCGAACCCGATGACATGCATTACGAATTTAATACCGACTGCCTTCAGTTCTTTGACTAAACCGCAGGGATCCGGGTCGCAGGTTTCTTTACCATCGGAGACCAGGATGATGGTGGTTTCGTCTTCAAGATGTTTGATACGCTCTGCGGTCACGCGCACCGAGCGGCTGATGGGAGTCTTGCCCTTTGGGCTGAGGGCCTTGATTTGCCCCACCATCTTTTCTTTATCCAGGGGCCCCAGGGCAATCAGTTCCTGCACATCGTCGCAATCTCCCTCACGGCGGTGTCCGTATGCCACCAGCCCGACAACGGCTTCGTCCGGCAGGTCCTGAATCAGTCCGCTGAGGACTTCTTTCGCGATCGTAATTTTGGCCACGCCCTCCACCTGGCCCCACATGGAGCCCGACGCATCAAGTATAAATATAATGTTCCCGGAAACGCTGGTAGTCGGCGAGACCGTCATAGAATTCTCAACCGCTGCCTTTGGAACCGTTTTCGGATCGCCGGCCAAAACATCTGCCCGCTGTTCCACGGTAAAACGAACCTGGCCTGTTCCGCCGTTCAGGTAAAGATCATAGGGTAATTTTTCCGCTGGCACTTCCCAGGTTTGTGTTTCTCCGCTCTTCAAGGCAATTTTTTCAGAAAGAATGGTGCCTTTGTTTTTGGAAAGGACTTTCATGTCCACCGTAGAGGGCACATCGCCCGGGTCATCGCCGGTGGCCGTAATGGTAATGGTTCGATTCGGCTCCAGGCCAATGGCCTCGGCCGACGTTGGTTTGACCAGCACGGTGGTGGACAACTGTTTTTTTGCCTTGGCTGGTTTTTTGGTATTCTGGTCGGGCGATCCCGATGCCCCGCCTGCTTTGGTATATCCGGGCGGAATCGTGAAAAGGGCCGCATCAACCGGTTCCTCTTTGATGTTGGAAAGAACCATTGTGGGGTTACCGTTTAACCCATAGGTGACCTCTTTGACGGTAAAACCGAGCTCCTTCGAAACCCATACCCTGGACGCCACGCTATCTT
Source organism: uncultured Desulfobacterales bacterium (assembly GCA_964557055.1). Taxonomy (GTDB): domain Bacteria; phylum Desulfobacterota; class Desulfobacteria; order Desulfobacterales; family CAZKYZ01; genus CAZKYZ01. The sequence goes on along the minus strand of CAZKYZ010000385.1, from coordinate 1,100 downwards.
TTCCCATTTCTCTGTATTCAACAATATCGCAAAGATACCCTTCCACCGTCTCTGTTCCAACAGGAGTTCCCTTCATATCTTTGCGCATATATTCCCAGCCTGCGACTGGATTCATCATCATGGTTTTGACCGGATCGGACTCCTCTACATACTGGCTCACCTGGGGGTTGAGCCCCCACGTAACGCCGCTGCTCCGGTTGTAGATGGTGGGAAAAGGCGAGACCGTCATGGGTCCCTCGGTCTTTTCAAGACGGATCAGGTTGTCCTTGACCGCAAGATCGTAAACAAAGTTGCCCTGGGTCGAGGTAATGGTCAGGCCGGCGGTGAATTGAGCCGCCTGGGCAGGAAAAACATAGATAACAAAAGTGAATAAAACCAAAGCGATTCTACATGGGCAGGCACATAAATTGCTCAGCATCTTTTTCTCCTTGCAGTGAAACGTTCAACTTCCTTCCAGTATTTATTTCATTTCTATCCAGTCTCTATTTTTCATCAAAGTCAACCAGATTCCACTCGATCGGCGCATCGGTTCAATCGCCATGCTGCAAATCTAATTATAACAATTATTGGCCAAGGATGGTGACGACCACCGTGGATGAATCGCCCTGCCCCTCCACCTTGAAAACCAGCTGTCGGCTGGATTGTTTGAGCATGAGCATTCCTTTGTTTCCCTGGGCCATGCCCACCGCCGCTTCCCAACCACTTGCCGACATGGCCTGCTTGTAGAAGTCGACAATTTCCTGCGGTGTCGCGTCAACCTGCAGCTCGGCCATACAGTAGGCCCCGGAGTCCCTGGTTTTTATCACCCGGGCACCTTTGTATAGCGGTACTTCACCGTTAAGAATGGTACCACTTGAAGCGATTGGTTTGTCCGCACCGTTGGATGCAGCCGTATCTTTGTTGGTTTCCGGAGTCTGGGTCGCTTCGGCATCGGGGGATTGATCCAGTTTCACCGTAAAGGACCCCTTGTAGACCCACACCGTAGCCCATCCCGCATTTTTTTCCCCGGAAACGGCAAACGATTCCGCCTGGTCCTTTTTCAATTTGAATTTGAATGCATCAATCTTTTTTGTTTTTTCTTTATCACTACGCAGATCGAT
>CAZKYZ010000384.1:0-3999 GCA_964557055.1 uncultured Desulfobacterales bacterium | reverse complement strand
ACAGATCGTATTTTTGTTTGACATAAATCGCTAAATTTTATATATTTTTTAACATAGCAACCGCCGCTAACCACTAAGGCAGTTCGGGATGCCATATGACCAATAACAACACCGCATTAGAAGTAGAAAACCTGTATAAAAAGTTCGGCCAAACGGAAGTTTTAAAGGGGGTTTCCCTCACGGCCTACAGGGGGGATGTCATTTCCGTCCTGGGATCCAGCGGATCCGGCAAAAGCACGCTGCTGCGCTGCATCAACTACCTGGAGATGCCGGACAGCGGAAAGATCATTGTCGGCGGAGAGGAAATCCGCATGACCCGCAACCGAAAAGGGGAAAACGTCCCCTCCGACCGGAAACAGGTCGAACGGATCCGCACGAAACTCGCCATGGTCTTCCAATCCTTCAATCTCTGGTCGCACATGACCATTCTCGAAAATGTAATGGAGGCCCCGGTCCATGTCCTTAAGGTTCCCCGGCAGGAGGCCCAGGATAAGGCGGAGGCCTATCTCGCAAAAGTCGGCATCCATGAAAAAATAAACGCCTACCCGGCACACCTGTCCGGCGGTCAGCAGCAGCGTGCGGCCATCGCGCGTGCACTGGCCATGGAGCCCGAAGTGATGCTGTTCGACGAACCGACGTCCGCCCTGGACCCGGAGCTTGTCGGTGAAGTTCTCCAAGTAATCCGCAACCTGGCCGAGGAGGGCCGCACCATGATCGTGGTCACCCACGAAATGGGATTCGCGCGGGAAGTGTCCACCCGGACCATTTTCCTGCACCTGGGCTGCGTAGAAGAGGAAGGGCCGCCGGCCCGTGTTTTTGAATCACCAACGTCCGAAAGGTTCAAACAATTTATTAACACAACCTTGTAACTCAATTCAGGAGGAAAATGGGATGAAAAAAGTAATCGTTCTGGTAACTGTTGCTGTACTTCTTGCTTTTGGTAGCGCTTACGCGAAAGACTGGAAAAAAGTCCGTGTCGGTGTGGAAGGCGCCTACCCTCCGTTCAGTTCGGTAACCCCGGAAGGTGAACTGGTCGGCTTTGACATCGACATCGCCAAAGCCCTGGTCGCCGCCATGGGTGCCGAAATCGATCTGGTCGCCCAGGACTGGGACGGAATCATTCCCGCCCTGCTGGCCAAAAAATACGACTGCATCGTCGCGTCCATGTCCGTCACCGAAGAACGCAAACAAAAAGTCGCTTTCACCAACAAGTATTACAATACCCCGGCCAAGTTCATCGCCAAAAAAGGCGCTGTCGGCGTATTTTCCAAAGAATCCGTGCAAGGAAAAACCGTGGGTGTACAGCGGGCCACCATTCATGACAAATATTTGACCGATAACTACGGCGATAGCGTTACCATCAAACGGTACGGCACCCAGGACGAAGTCTACCTTGATCTCATCGCCGGCCGCCTCGATATGCTCCTGGCTGACAGCGTCGCCACCTCCGACGGCTTTCTGAAAAAACCGGAAGGGGCGGATTACGAATTTGTCGGCCCGGACCTGACCGATCCCAAATGGTTCGGTGTCGGCGCAGGGATTGCCTGCCGCAAAGAGGACAAGGACCTCGTGAATGCACTGAACGCCGCCATCGTAAAAATCCGGGAAGACGGCACCTACCAAAAAATCCAGGACAAATACTTTGATTTCAATGTCTATGGTGAATAAATACTGCCGGTTCAGATAAATATTTCCTGGGTGATCTGCATGGGAGCGGCTGGAAAGCCGCTCCCACAAACTGCCCGAAACAATAACAGATATGACCCCATATCGGAACAGACCTGCCCATGTTTAGTCTCCACGGATACGGCCCCATGATTTTGCAGGGGACCGTGGTAACGTTGCAGGTCTCCATCGTCTCTCTGGCCGTTTCCATGTTTCTGGGAATCCTCGGGGCACTGGCCAAACTTTCCAAATCCAAATTCCTGCAGGTCGGCTCCCGAACCTACACGACCATCGTACGCGGTATTCCCGACCTGGTGCTCATGCTCCTCATTTTCTTCGGAGGGCAGGTTTTTATCAACCGCATGGGACCCGTATTCGGTTACGAAGAATACATCGACATCAATCCCTTCATCGCCGGGGTATGCACCATCGGGTTTATTTTTGGCGCGTATATGACCGAAACCTTCCGGGGGGCCATTCTGGCCGTTCCGGCCGGGCAACTTGAGGCCGCCCACGCCTATGGCATGAACCGCCAGCAGGTATTCTCCCGGGTTCTACTGCCCCAGATGGTAAGGCACGCCATTCCCGGGTTCGGCAACAACTGGCTGGTCCTGGTAAAAGCGACCGCGCTGGTCTCCATCATCGGGCTGGACGATATGGTCCGCAAAGCAGCCATGGCGGCAGGTGCCACGCGCTTGCCCTTTACCTATTATCTGGTGGTGGCCATCATCTACCTGATGATCACGACGGTATCGATATACCTGCTGACATGGCTGGAAAATCGTTACAGCGCCGGTTTCAGAAAAGAATAGCGAATGGATTTTTCGATCATCACGGAAAATATCGGAATCTATCTGGAAGGGTTTATAAACACCATCCAGCTGGTGTCCATTTCCCTGCTCATCGGGCTGTTGATGGCCATTCCCCTGGCCGTATTGCGAACATCTAAAAACTATTTTATCACCACTCCCATTCGGGCCTATGTCTATTTCTTCCGGGGCACGCCCCTGCTGGTGCAGATGTTCCTGATTTATTACGGAATGGGCCAGTTCGAACTGCTGCGGGAAAGTTTCTTGTGGACATTCTTCCGAGAAGCCTGGTTCTGCGCGCTGTTCGCCTTTACCCTCAACACCGGCGCCTACACCACGGAGATCATCCGCGGTGCCATCGAGGCCACGCCCTTCGGGGAAATCGAAGCGGCCAAGGCCGCCGGCATGTCCCGCTTTTTAATGTTCCGACGCATCATCCTGCCCAGCGCTTTTCGCCGGGCATTGCCCGCCTACGGAAACGAAATCATTTTTATGCTGCACGGCAGCTCCCTGGCCAGCGTTATCACCATTGTGGATATCACCGGGGCGGCCCAAATCGTCAATTCACGATTCTACAGCCCCTACGAAGCATTCCTGACAGCTGCCGTTTTTTACCTTGCCATTACGTTCACAATCGTATTTTTTCTGAAAAAGCTGGAGTTCAAGTGGTACGCCCACCTGCGCCGGGAAGAATCGCCGGAAGTGGCCGCCTGATCTGGATAATCAAAGCCCTTCGACCTTCCAGCAATAGCGCCGCTTCACACGGGCATTGACAGGGTAGTATGCGGCATAGGGGAAATCCTCCGGCATCACCCTCGTTTCCACATATATGGCCCCCAGGTTTTCGATGGCTCGCCGAGATGCTTCATTATCGATATTGCAGGTCAGCCAGACCGGGTACAGGCCATGGTGCCGGATCAGGGGAACCAGAAGGCGGCAGCTTCGTTCGGCATAGCGCCTGCCCCGGAATGCTTCGTAGACCGTAAATCCGATATTGCCGCGATAAAACATCACGTTGTCGGTATACCCGATGCGCAGGTTGATTTCTCCCATGGCCGTTTTATCGGTCACATGCATCATCTTGAACTTGTAAAACGGCAGAAACCCGCCTTCATGGTCAGCTGACACCGTCTGCTCAAGATGCAGGATCAGTTCGTTGTCCACTATCTTTGGCGGATCAATGAAGGTAACGTCTCTTACCGCTTCAGGTTGTGTGGATTTCATAAATTATTCGGCATAAATGGCTTTGATTACCACTACGAACGGACAGGTGACCATGAGACCTGAATCGCTTTATACACCCATCCGTATCATATACAACTGTCGTTGACAAAATCAATGTGAACGAATAGATCTGCTTCGTACCGGCAACAACCACATTAAATACGCGGGCGGCTCATGAAAAATAATTTTAAAGTGTTTTCGGGAAACGCCAACCGGAAATTGGCGCAAGAAATCTGCGATACCCTCGATATCCCCTTGAGCAGGATGGATATCTCCCGGTTTTCCAACGACAACCTGTTTG
>CAZKYZ010000383.1:0-4010 GCA_964557055.1 uncultured Desulfobacterales bacterium | reverse complement strand
CCACTTTAGCTCTCTTCGCCATGTTTTTTATGCAACTATAGGGCAAATTCAATCAAGAAATTCTGCGATTATACTATGCTTTAATTTAATTTCGTGAATAAGGCGATCATAATGTCGAATCCTGATTATCGAACGAACAATCAGATAAACGCCAAAACAAAGTAAAGCAAAATTTAGTGTCCCAAATGGAATAAGGACATGTAACACATCAATGGCATCATAATATTTTGAAGTGGCTATCAGAAAGCTCGTAACCGATAAAGGCAACGCCAATACAGCTATACCTGTCCGCATAAAGGCTAAAGATGTGCGCTTTTCGGCTAAAACAAGTTGCGCCTCATTAATTGCTATTGGATTTTGATCCGTTTTTTCGTGTCTCAAAACATTCCCCTTTTGCGTATTCATGGTTCTTCTCCCAATTCGCTGGGAGAAAGGGTTCCAGGGGTCAGGGCGAAGAACAGTGAGTAGTCAGTAGTAAATAGTAAGTAGAAAAAGCAAGGGCAGAGCACCAAGAGCAGAGCGCATAGGGCAAAGATCAAAGAGGAAAAGCTTTTGGTTTCCGATTTTTCTGTTTACTGTTCACTATTCACTGTTTACTGCTGTTGCTAACAGCCTACAGCCTATACCCTACAGTCTGTCCTTACTATTCACTGCCTTTCGCATTTCACTTGAACCCCAGAATCCGTGCCCCTCGAATCCTCATTCTGATCAATCCTTTGGAGATGATCCTTATTTAAATAATGACGACATTGTAAAAAGGCCCAATTCACCACAGAGATCCGGCTTGGGCAAATCGATCATTCTACGAGGCTGTGACTGCTGATTAGCTCCCGGAGCCTGGCTTGCAGCGGTTCCGCCATTTTCTGGCCCGCTGCTGTTGCCATGAGATTTTGCATTTCCCGGGGGTCTTTTTGCAGATCATATAGCTCCGGCTCTTTGCAGCACTGCCATTCTATATACTTGTAGCGCTCGGTGCGCAGGGCCTTGTGCGGCGGTACCCGGCCGCCAAAGGGAAAGTCCTTGAACAGTTCATAAACGAAATCGGCCCGGCCCGGTGCTTCGGCCGACTGGAGAATCGGCAGGAAGCTTTCCCCCTGAACGCTGTCGGGCACGGGAATACCTGCGATTTCCATGAGGGTGGGGACCAGGTCAATGTTAAGCACCATCTGGTGTGCCCTCCGCCCGGGGTCTTTGACAAATCCCGGGGCCCGCACGATGTAGGGAATCCGGATAGATTCTTCGTACGGATAGTGCTTGGCATACAGCCGGTGTTCCCCCCACATATAGCCGTTGTCACCGGCATAGACAATCACGGTGTTGTCGAGAATACCCTTTTTTTCGAGTGCCAAAAGCAGCCGGCCGAGCTGTTCGTCCACGGATTCCAGGCATTCGCTGTAGCGTCTGTAGGTACTGTGCATATTTCCCATGGTACCTTCCAGCCAGTTGTTGCGGGTCCATGTGTTGTATTTGTCCGATTCCGGGGCCAGATGAGACAGGTCCGCGGTGTCATATTTACCTTTGAGATGCTGAGGTGGTCTCCAGTCGTGATGTACCGCTTTGTGGGAAAGATAGAGGCAGAATGGGTTGTCTCTTTCCTTGCGGACGAAATCAAGGGCATATTCGGTCAGTTCTTCTGTGATATAGGGTACGCGGTTGGGGGTCAGCTTGTGGTTTACATAGATCGGACAGTTGTAATAATCGCCCTGACCGTCCTTTCGGGTAAAAGAGACAAACAAATCAACACCCGGAAGTTTGGGCAGGCCTCCGCCGGGAAGGTGCCACTTGCCGATAAATGCCGTAGCATATCCGGCCGCCTTTAAGTGCTGAAGAAAGGTAATATTCTTTTGTGGATCCCAGCGGCTGAAATTGTTCTGAATACCGTGGACCGAAGCATATTGGCCGGTGAGAAAGCTGGCCCGGCTCGGGCTGCAAAGTGAAGTGGTCACAAAGGCGTTTTCAAACAGAATGCCTTCGGCGGCCAGGCGATCCATATTTGGCGTTTTTAGAAACGGATGCCCCATGGCGCCCATGGCGTCCCAGCGGTGATCATCGCTAAGCACAAAAACGATATTGGGTTTGACCGGGGATGTATTCGCAAGGGTGCTGTGCACCGCGGGCAGTCCGGAGATGATGAAAAGGACGGCCGTAAACTTCAATACCGTTTTTAATCCCGGCAAGTGGAGGCGGAATATGTTGCGGTTGTACTTTCTCATACCAACTCCAGCCTTTTTAGTCTGGTCTAAGCCCTCCACCTCCGGTGGAGGACCAGAAAAGGTTACACCGGTCCGGTGGGGAATAGTAGCGGTTTAGAAAAAAAATACCGTATTCATATTCTATCTTCATTTTCTTTGACGGCAAAGAAAACGAAGCAAAAGAAACCGCCCCGAGTCCCGCTTTATCCTGCGCTTCTCGCGTCAGGGGGGAACCAGATGAACTCGCTTCGCGCCAAAACCCAAACCGCGCTTTGCTCAGACAGCATCTGGTTCTGATCCCCCTGTCGCTGCGATGCTCGGCGCGGCCCAATGGGGAGAGAACCGAAGAGATGTAGCCCCCCTTCGAGGGGGCTACCGGATGCCTCCCGCTCTCCGGGAGGAGCATCACTGAAGTACATGCTGCGCGTAATGATGAACAATCATATAGACCCATTGCTGCCCCCGACCAAGGCCAAAATAGATACCGACTGCGCCGACGATCATGAATGCGATCACCAAAGGAGAAAAGACGCTGACTTTTCCAGGAAAGCGGCGGTTATAGAAAAATGCGCAGACTGTTTCCGCAACCGAAAATTCCAGGAGTGTGACACAGGTCAGGCCGAACGTCCAGGGCAGAAAGAAGAAATAAACCATCTCCAGGGGGCTGAACTGGCAGGCTACGCGTGCTTCTACCTGGGCGATCCATAGCAGCGGGTTGGCAAAGGCGATGATAAAGCGCTCGATAAATGAAGCCCCGAGATAATAGGCGACCGGCGGCCCTATGAATGCGAAGAACCAGATGGAAAGAAAGCGCAGCGGGCCAAAGGTGCCGATGAGAAAATTTCTCAGCGGCCCCGGAGCCAGGGAAGCGGCCCCATCATAGGCAATCCCGGAAAGAATGTGCAGGCCGACCATGAGGCCAAGTGGAATCAGAAAACGCTTCAAAAAACGGGTTTGCTGCATAACATCCTCGGTCTGTATTTACGAATTACGAATATAGCCTGCCCAGCCCTGTTTGTCAAATGTTGAGACCTGACCCCTATCGAGGCAGGGTTTCAATGATTCTATCTCTGCCCGGGGCGGGGGCATCCGGACAAACGGCGCCGCGGATGGTGCAGCGGTGTGTTTTGCCCATATCGGAAGCCCGAAACTGAATGTCGGGACAGGTGTTGTTGCTGTCGTTGTTCTCCTCAATTTCGTTGTTGTTGTCGACCTCGACGCTGAATGTGTCCAATCCGCCGCTTTCGTTTTCATGGAAGTAGAGGGCACCGCCGGATTTCTCGGCTTTTGATCCGATTCCGGTTTCAATCCACTCCGCCGTGTCCAGCCCGGACAGAAGAATCTTGATGCGTCCGCTGTAGCGGCCGTTGCACATGTTTTTGATATAGGGCGTCACTTTAATGGTTTTACCGTCGTGGAACGTCCCGCGTTGAATGACCACCTTGGAAACGACCAGGTCGACACCCAGATCCTCAAAAGCCGGCACACTTCCGCCTGCATCCGCGCCCGGTGTCTGCTGGACGACGGTGTTGTTCACTTTTTGTGGAACCTGTTTCTGGCTGTCGGCGGCGGCTTTTTTGGCGAATGTTTCCCCTTGTTGAGATACCGTCAAAGCCAGGGCGGTCAGAATAACGCATACGGTCAAACGGACTTTTTTTCTGTCTATCGATTTCATGATGGGTCTCCTTTCCAAACTGGTTTTTAATGGTTCCGTTGTTATTCTCTTGGTGGCGGCAACCCGGGAAAAGGTTCACCTTATGTTGCCTGAAAAACATGGCGAAGAGAGCAGTAAGAAGGGCAGGCTGAAGGCTATAGGCG
>CAZKYZ010000382.1:0-4020 GCA_964557055.1 uncultured Desulfobacterales bacterium | reverse complement strand
CCCAAAAATATAAGATTTAAGGTAGCCAGACCCCGAACCTACAGCCGAACCAATTCTTTGCCGTCGGCGATATTACCGGCCAGCCGCTGCTGGCGCATAAAGCAACCCATGAAGGGCGTACATCCGCCGAAATCATTCATTGGGGGAACTTGTAATGCTTGCACGAACATGCTATTTTCGCTTGATACCTCCTTTTGTATTTAGTTTTTTGTTGGGGAAATTATAGGGTAACTTAAGGAGGTGCCTTTTACAACAGTTATTTTGACATCGTTTTGGAAGGGATTGTAGATGCCCAAAATTTTGTTCAATTGTTCGAATTGCGGCGCGGATATGGAAGTCGCCGAAAACTTGCCCGGCACTCTGGTAGACTGCCCGAAATGCCAGCACGGTGTTCTGGCGCCTCATCCCGGATTAAAGCCGGAAACCATAATCGGAGACTTTAAACTGCTGCGCCGCCTGGGAACCGGCGGAATGGGTGATGTCTGGTTGGCGTATCAGGATACCATGGACCGTCATGTGGCATTGAAGATTCTCTCCCCCACCCTCACTGATGATGAGAAATTTGTCTCACGCTTCCTCCAGGAAGTGAAGATTTCAGCTAAACTCCATCACCCCAATATTGTCACCTCCTTTTATGCGGGGGTTCACAAAGGGATTTATTATCTGGCGATTTCATTTGTTGATGGCCATGGTTTAGACGAGATCATGGCCAATCGCGGGATAATTGATGAAACTGTGGCGTTAGATATCTGCATCAAAATTGCCGATGCCTTGAAATATGCCTGGAATAAATTCAAAATCGTTCATCGGGATATCAAACCTGCCAACATCATGATTTCACGGGAGGAGGAGGATGTCCATCTCATGGATATGGGAATTTCAAAGAACCTCACCGAAGACAGCGCGCTGACTTTGACCGGGATGATTATCGGCACCCCTTATTATATGAGTCCCGAACAAGCCAGAGGCGATGTTGACTTGGATTGCCGCGCTGATATTTATGCTTTGGGCTCCACCCTCTATCACATGGTCGCCGGCGAAGTGCCGTATGACTCGACCCACACCATAGGAATCCTGACAAAACTGATTTCCGACCCGTTTCCCGATCCCAGGGAGAAGAATCCTGGTCTCTCCGATGCCTGCGCCTTATTATTGGAGAAAATGATGCAAAAGAACGCCCGCGACCGGCAGCAGTCGTGGGAAGAAGTCATCCGCGACCTGAAAAAAGTCGCCTCCGACGAGAATTCGGGGAAAACCGCAGAGATTCCCCGCCCCCAGCAGCCCGCCCCCCCACTGAAAAAGGAAAATGCCAATGTCACCGCCTCCCCCTGCCCATCCTGCGGCAAGGGAAATAAGGTTGACTCCCTGTTCTGTGTACAATGCGGTAAAAGCCTGACGCAGGAATGCCCCGAATGCGGACAAAAAGTCTCTGTTTTAATGAATTTCTGCTCGAAGTGCGGGGTGGACATTAAAATAATCCTCCAATTGAAAATCATTCTCGATACCCTTAAAAAAGAGCACCAGGAGCAGCACTGGCAGAAGTTGGCTGATTTATGTTGTTCCCTGCCGGAAAAAAAAGAACTGACAGCGAAAAAGGCGGCAGAGATTTTAACCGAGATTTTGCGGCTCAAGTCTGAAGCCGAAAAGAATTTGCAACTCGAAAAAGCCTATGAAAAGGCAGATGTCTCTGCCAAGGCATTGGCCGACCAGGGGAAAAATATTGAAGCGATGAACGCCCTCCAGGACTTCCTCAACGAATATCCCAAAAACGATTACTCCCCGGAAATCATCCATCGAATCAACAAATTAAAGAGAAGCAGCTACCAAGGTCCCGAGCCTGGCGATGAATTGCTGGTCGAGGGTGCCAATCTGAATATGGTACCCATTGAACCTGGCGAATTTTTAATGGGCTCCCCTGCCGGCGGATTCCTCGGCATCGGGGGAGAAAAAGGCCGGCAGAAAAATGAAAGCCCCCAGCATTTGGTCAGGCTGACTTCACCTTTCTGGATCGGGAAATATCCCGTCACTATTGCCGAATATTTGTTTTTCTTGAACTGCCCTGACAATCAGGGGGAACTTGAATGGACACCTGTAAGTTGTTCCATGGATCAAGCCGGGGCAGCCCATGATTGCTGGAGCGATCCTCAAAAACCAATTGTCGAAATCAGTTGGCTGGAAGCGACAAATTTCTGCAAGTGGCTGACATCCAGAGAAACAAAATACAACCGTCTTCCTGAAGGTTATATTTTCCGTTTGCCCACTGAGGCTGAATGGGAATATTGCTGCCGGGCTGGCTCCACCACCGGTTTCCACTTCGGAGATTCAGACGAGCAACTCCCTGAATATGCCTGGTACAAAAGAAATAGCGAAGGCAAAAGTCACCCCGTCGGGCAAAAAAATCCCAACACCTGGGGTCTTTACGACATGATCGGCAATGTATGGGAATGGTGCCATGATAAATACGGGGATTATTCCGCCAGTGAAGCTCTTGACCCTTTCGGCTCCACTTTTGGGTTCGGCTTTGTCCGCCGAGGAGGCAGTTGGATCAATGATGCCGACCGTTGCCGCTCCGCCTCCCGCAACTACTGGGATGCCAAATGCGCCTACAATTACCTTGGCTTCCGCCTGGCCCTTGCCCCCGCAAAAATCCACATGCGCGGAACCCCCATATAATATGACGATTAAACCCGGCCGATTCGGAATTATGGATTTTGCGGCAGCCCTTGCATTTATATGCTATGCGGCCACTGCGGTGTTCACGCCGATCTGTCTAGTCGCGCTGCAAAAGGAGCTGGGGTTCAATCTTGCCAGTGGCGGGTTTATCGAAGCGGTCAGGAACACTCTGATCGTTGTTGTGCTTCTCGGCAGCGGTTTTCTTGCGGCGCATCTGGGGAAGGGGGCATCCGTAGGCTATGGATTGTCTCTTCTAGGAGCGGCGCTAGTCTGCTATTCGATTGCCCCGTCTTATTTTTTGGTACTGGCTGCAGTAGCTCTGATCGGACTTGGCAGTGGTGTGATAGAGGGGCTCCTGAACCCTTTAATTCATGATCTTCATCCCGGAGACTCGGGAAAGTATCTAAATTTTCTCAATGCGTTCTGGTCGGTCGGGGTGCTTGCGATGGTGCTGATTTCAGGCGAACTGCTCACCCGTATGGTATCCTGGCGGGTAATCTCAGCCTGGCTGGGGGTGTTCTGTTTCTGTGTCGGTGTATTTTTTCTTTTGAATTTCCGGTGTCACGAGCGCAAGGGCGGTATTCTTGAAGTGATCGGACACAACACGCGTATACTTCGGCATCCGCGCTTCTGGGTTTTCTGTATGATGATGGTTCTCGGCGGGGGTATAGAGGGCGGTTTGACTTTCTGGACGGCGAGTTACGTTCAGATAAACCTCTCCGGCACAGCGCGCACCGCGGGTATCGCGACTGCGTGTTTCGCAGGAGGCATGGCTGTCGCAAGAATGGCATGGGGCTGGCTTATTCCGCAGAAACACCTAAGCCTGCTCATCTTGATATCTGCTGTCTTAGGAGGCATCATCAGTGTCTTCATTCCCTTTATCGGCAATGTGCTTTTGTTTTATGCCATGCTGTTCGTCATCGGAATAGCGGTAGCGTGTTTCTGGCCCAGCCTGCAGTCGTATGCGGCTGAAAGCATTCCTGTGGACTCCACAGCTCTCTTCATCCTTCTCTCTTGCTCTGGGATCCCAGGATTCGCCGCCGTGTGCTGGCTGATGGGACTGCTTGGCGACCATTTCGGACTCCAAGTCGGCTTCCTTGTGCTCCCCGCCCTTTTCGCCGCCCTCGCGCTGGTCGTCCATGTCGAACGCCGCAGCAGATAATCCGAAGAGCCTATTTCATATAGGGTTTCGGGTATGGTTTCGGGGTCTGGCTAGTTTCGGGGTCTGGCCACCTTAATGTGTAATACTTAATAATTGGTTTCGGGGTCTGGCCACCTTAATGTGTAATACTTTAAGTACAAATACTTGACTAAAACGCTTTAAAAGATCTCTTAGCCGAAGAAAAT
>CAZKYZ010000381.1:0-4024 GCA_964557055.1 uncultured Desulfobacterales bacterium | reverse complement strand
CATGAGCTTGGCCTTTCTTCCTACTCACTACCAGCCGGCAGCAGTCTCGGGCAATAACCTGGGCTGCCTCCGGCTTGCCGATCCGGCGGGCGTTTTTGCGCAGCGTCGCCAGGTCAGCCGGATGATCGGCATAGTATTGAATCCGTTCCAGCAGTTCGGCCGCGTTCAAATCCGTTTCCCGGATCATCTCGGCGGCATCCTGCATTACCAGTTCGGCCGCGTTCATCTCCTGGTGGTTGTCAGCGGCGTGGGGGTAGGGGATAAAAATGGCCGCTTTCCCCAGGGCCGTCAGTTCCGCGATGGTGGTTGCCCCCGACCGGCAGACAATGAGGTCTGCTGCAGAGTAGACATCTTCCATTTCGTCGAAAAAAGCTTTGACCACACCATTCACTCCCAGGCGGGAATAGGTTTCCGCGACTTCGGCTTCATCGGCAGCGCCGGTCTGGTGAATCAGGTAGATCCCTTTACGGGCCGCTTCGGATGCCGTCAGCTCCATCATGACCTGGTTGATGCGGTGGGCTCCTTGACTTCCCCCCAGAACCGCGACTGTAAATGGTTTGCCCGAAGCGGGCGGGCCGCCGGAATCGCGGGCGGCCAGTAAAGACCGGCGAACCGGGTTTCCGCTAACGGTAATTTTAGCCGGGTCGGCCTTGATGCGCGTATTGCTGAAAGACACATAGATCCGCTGCGCCAGGCGAGCCAGCAGGCGATTGGTAATTCCCGGCAAAATGTTCTGTTCGCAAATGACCACCGGGATTCCAAGCCACCGGGCTGCCAGTGCCACCGGTCCAGCCGAATAGCTGCCCACACCGATGACCAGTTCGGCACCGAACCGCTTCAAAATTCCTCGGGAAGCCCACACGGCCCCCGGGATTCGGAGCAGGGCCGATATTTTTGCGAAAGGCCCGCGTCCTTTGATTCCCTCGACCCGGATTTCGGTGTGATCGAATCCGGATCGGGGCAGAACCGATTTTTCCACGGGCCGCCCGGTTCCGACAAACAGGATCCGGTTTTTGGCATTTATTTCCATAAACGCCTGGGCGATAGCGATTCCCGGAAAGAGATGCCCGCCGGTTCCGCCTCCGGCAATGACGACCCCCAATCCGCTTCCGTTTTCCGAAGGGGTGGTTTCCGCCATGTTTGCGGCTTGATCCGATTGCAGCGCGGTCATATACGCCGCCTCCTGCCGGCTGCAATGTTCATCAGTATCCCGATGGAGGCCATATTGATCAGTAAGGAGGTTCCGCCGTAGCTCAAAAACGGCAGGGTCAGCCCTTTGGTTGGCAGTAGTCCCAGGGTGACCCCCATGTTGACGCACACCTGCAGCAGGATAGACACCGTCAGGCCGGTGGCCAGAAAGGCGCCGAAAGGGTCGTCGGCATTTTTGGCGATGCGCAGGCCCTGCCACAAAATGATGGCGAAAAGGACCAGAATGATGGCGATGCCTGCCAGCCCAAGTTCTTCGCCGATTACCGAGAAGATGAAATCGGTGTGTGGCTCCGGAAGATAGAAGAGCTTCTGGTAACCCTTGCCGATGCCGGTGCCCCAGATCCCCCCGGTTCCGAAGGCCATCAGGGAATGGATGATCTGGTAGCCTTCGTCCGCTGGATATTGCCAGGGGTCCAGAAAACTCAACAGCCGGCGGAGCCGGTACTCGGCGCCGGTCATGAAAAAGTAGAGTACCGGTAGAAAGACCGTCAGGGAAATTACCATATGGGTCAGGCGTACACCGCCCACAAACATCATCAGGTAGGTAACCATGGCGATGATCACCACCGAACCGAAATCCGGCTGCAGAAAAATCAGGGCGGTGATAACCCCGAGCACCAGAATGTGCGGCAAAAAGCCCACATAAAAATCCTTAAGTTGATCGTCTTTACGTGCCAGGGAATAGGCCAGGTAAACGATCATGGCAAAACGGGCGAATTCGGAAGGTTGAAACGATAGCCCGCCCAGGCGCAGCCAGCGGGTGGATCCACCGGCCGTGTGCCCCAGCCCCGAAACGTGCACGGCGATCAGCAGAAGAACGGCGACGCATAGGATGGGGTAGGCCAGAGACCGGTATAGCCGGTAGGGAAAGCGAGAGCAGAATACCAGCACGACCACCCCGGCCAGTGCGAAGAGGGCCTGCTTGCGTATGAAGAAGAAAGCGGAGCCGAATTTTTTCAGGGCCATGGCCGAACTGGCGCTGTAAACCATAACAATTCCAATACCCACCAGGAAAAGAACCGGCAGGAGCAGTTTGATGTCGTACAGCGGGCGTATTGGCGGCGCCGGTTTGCGGATGCTTTGACTGCCGGTGTTTGTTTTCATGCCAGCCCCTCTACGATTTTACGAAAATGGTCGCCCCGTTCTGCGTAGCTGGTGTACATGTCGAAACTGGAACAGGCCGGCGACAGCAGGACCAAATCTCCGGGAGCGGCTATACGGTGCGCCAGTGCCAGTGCTTCTTCCATGGAGGCAGCCCTGACGGAACCGCCGGCAGAGGCATTCCCGAGTGCGGGCATGATGATTTCTCCGGCTTCTCCCATTACGACCAGCCGTTTCACACGCTGTCGGATCAGGTTTCGCAGGGGGAGCGTAGTCGCCGCCCTTGTCGCGCCCGCCCAGGATCAGGATGACCGGGCGTTCGAATGATTCTATGGCACGTACAACGGCGTCAACATTGGTGGCCTTGGAGTCGTTTATGTAGTCGACCCCTGCCAGCGTCCGGACCAGCTCCATTCGATGGGGCAGCAGGGAAAAAGAATTCAGCGCTGCCTGGATACCCTCCCGACTGCCGCCCGCTGCTAATGCCGCCAGCACCGCTGCCGCGGCGTTTTCGGCATTGTGACGGCCCGGCAGCCGCTGGAGGGGGATCCGGTACACATCGGTTATATTATTTTGGCAATAAATTTGGATCAGGAAACCACTTTCCGCCGATATCGTCCGTACAACGGCGACTGTTTTTTCTTCGCTGGCGGCGTAGTCCTTTTCATGCAGAAACGTCTGGCACCTGCTTTTCAGTCCGTTGGTCACAGACGCGATCACCGGGTCGTTCCCCCGCAGGACAGCCGTGTCCGCTTCGGTCTGGTTTTCGAAAATACGTGCTTTGGACTGTGCGTAGGCACCAAAATCGGCATACCGGTCGAGGTGGTCATCCGCGATGTTCAGCAGAACGGCCACATTCGGCCGGAAGGAAAAAATGGTGTCCAGCTGGAAACTGCTGATCTCGGCCACCACCCGATCGCATTTGTTCGGCCCGTCGGCGTATCCGATCAAGGGCGACCCGATATTCCCGCCGGTAAACACGGACAGGCCGGAAGATTCCAGCATGGCGGACACCAGGGATGTGGTGGTGGTTTTTCCGTTGGTCCCGGTGACGGCAATGATGGGGGTGTCGATAAAACGGCCGGCAAGTTCGATTTCGCCGATAACGGGCACGCCGAGGGCCGCGGCCTTTTGCACCGGAAGGATGTCGTGGGGCACACCGGGGCTCAGCACGATCAGGTCGGCCTGCGTAAAGGTGTCTTCGCGGTGGCCGCCGATTTCCAGCCGGGCGCCCAGGCTGCGAACCTCCGGCAGCAGGCCGGCCAGGCCGGCTTCCGGGGACATGTCAGTAACCGTTACCAGCGCCCCCCGGCGGGTGAGAAAACGCACCAGGGCCACCCCGGACACGCCGAGGCCCACGACAAGTATATGTTTACCGGCTATTTCCATTGTTTGTATTTGGTCAACCTATCAACCCGTTGATTCAGAAAAAGGGTGCAAGGAGCCAAGAGCAGTAAACAGTGAGTAGTAAGTAGTGAGTAGGAAGGGCAAAGAATTAGTGCTTAGAACATACTCCCTTCTTCCTATTCGCAGCTTATCCATCTGTTTCTCTCTCCACACTGATTTTAGCTTTTTAGACTGTAGGCTATTAGGCTGTTAGCTAAACCCTTGAACCCTTGACCCCTCGAATCCTCGAACCCTGCTGTTTATCTTTTCTACTCACTTCCCTTTCCCTCCGCCCTTTGCTTTTCCTACTCACTATTTACTGCCTTTA
>CAZKYZ010000380.1:0-4029 GCA_964557055.1 uncultured Desulfobacterales bacterium | reverse complement strand
AGGGCCGAGCCGATCGCGGTGAGACCCAACAGGGGAGCACTGATACTGCCGATGGTCGCATGGCCCAGAAATCCTGAAAAGGACGAGAAGATGACAATAAAGGAAGTCGTCGCCGACGCTTTTTTGGGGTTATAACCCAGCCAGATCAGGACCGGAACGATAAAATTGCCTCCTCCGACACCCAAAAGGCCGCCCAGAAATCCAGCAAAAGCGCCGACAGACATCCCTGAAATCAACTGCTTTTTTAGGGAGCTTTCCACGTTTTTTGGGGTCGGCGTGTATAGCAGCATCATGCCGGCGGCAAAAAGCAGGAAGGCCACGAACATCCAAAGCAATAAGTCCCGATCCAGGCCCACGCTCACATAAGCCCCCAATGGTGCAAGCGCGGTGGCCACTATCAAGATTGGAAGGCCCACTTTCCACATGACAAGATTGTTCTTGATGAAGCGGTAGGAAGCGAAGGTCATGGCAATGGAATTGAGCAGCAGCGCCGTTGCCATGGCCTCGTGAATATCGATTCCCAAAGCAATGAAAACGGGGATCAAAATAAAGGCCGCTCCCACCCCGGCGATGGTCAGCAAGGCCGTAAAAAGAAAAGTGATCGCACCCGCTATAGCCGAAAGGATCATAATGTTCTCCTGATGTATGCAACCGCTCCAGTCCGATGCGCCAATGCGAACTGGCTGGTTTTATGAAAAAAGGGATGGCGGTACAGCATCCCGTCATCCTCAGGTCAACCTATCCTTCGTACCCGGAACAGGGGATGCACACAAGGTTGCCGTCCTCTGTTTCGCGTAGCTTGTTCACGAAGGTCAACTCACCGCACTTTTTGCACCGCTTGGCGGCGAACACCCCTTTACCCCTTTTCACATCCACCTCATGGACCTTCCCGATATCCAGGAATTGCTCATCTTTCAGGCCCAGGATGCGGTTGACGAGAGGGCCGGTGATCTCCGGCTCGATGTCTTGGGGAGGAACCCCAGCCTTCCGTTTTTGCACAAATGGCGAGGCCAAAGCTTTCTCAAAAAAGTCTGGTTTGAGGGACACCCGCACGGCCTTGCCCGTTTTCTGCTCAATGAGCGTGAAGGCCATCTTGTTGAAATAGAGTTTTTCGATGTTGGACTTGCCATAGGTGCATCCCGTGGCGGTCATGATTCCATCCAAAAAGCAGCCAGCGGCATGGCCCTTGCCGGTCTCGGACTTCACATACAATTCTTTGTCCTGGGCGCGTTCCACTCCGAGCGCCTTCCTGGCCGCCAATCCGGCTTTGATGCCCATAGGCATGGCGGGGCATTTGTGCCCGTGAAACTTCAATCCGACCTCGAAAAGTTCTTCAAATTTCATATTGCACCTCCTTATACTTAGGTTATCGCTCATATTCTGAGCAGGGAATACACATATGGGCCTCGTCCACTACTCGCAGGAAGGCCTTGGCCACAAGTTCGTCACAATTGGCGCAGGGAACCAAGCCCATGATTTCACCAAAATCATCACCCCAAGGATAATCTTTAACCTGACTGATTGAAAGCACCTTATCTTCGGGCGCATTCCATACAATACCGGCCATTTCCCAGGCTTCCACTTCCGGAATCTGAGTTGGTGGAATGCCCTGGCCGTGCTTGCGCATAAAAGCCGGTTCGACTTTCCCTTTCTTCATATTTGTTTCATGGTTTGCATGTCACATGGCAAATCCCGGTGGGTGTCTCCACAGCGTAAGGAAAATACTTTTTCTTGAACCACAGGGCGGCGTTGACCAGGGAAATGAGCACCGGCACCTCCACCAGGGGCCCGATCACGGCGGCGAATGCCTGGCCCGAATCCAGCCCGAAAACAGCCACGGCCACAGCGATGGCCAGTTCAAAGTTGTTGGACGCGGCGGTAAAGGACAACGTGGTGGCCTGTTCATAGGTCGCCCGGGCTTTTATGGAAAGCCAGAAGGAAACGAAGAACATGATCACGAAATAGATGCACAAGGGGATAGCCACGCGCACCACATCAAACGGCAGTTGAACGATATACTCGCCTTTGAGCGAGAACATCACCAGGATGGTGAACAGCAACGCGATTAGGGTGATGGGGCTGATCTTGGGGATGAACTGCTTTTCGTAACGTTCGATCCCCACCGTTTTCAGGCCGATCACCCGAGACATAACTCCGGCAATAAAAGGAATGCCCAGATAGATGAAAACGCTTTCAGCGATCTGGCTGATGGAAATATTCACCACCATCCCCTGCAGGCCCATCCAGCGTGGCAGCACGGTGATGAAAATATAGGCGTAGACCGAAAAAAAAAGCACCTGGAAGATGGAGTTGAACGCCACGAGTCCTGCGCAATACTCCCGGTCGCCGCTGGCCAGGTCGTTCCAGACGATCACCATGGCGATGCAGCGTGCCAGGCCGATGAGGATCAGACCCACCATGTACTCCTGGTGGCCGGAAAGAAACGCGATGGCCAACAGAAACATCAGGATCGGTCCGATGATCCAGTTTTGCACCAGGGATAGCGTCAGCACCTTCACGTCACGGAACACAAAACCCAGCTTTTCATATTTCACTTTGGCCAGGGGCGGGTACATCATCAAAATCAGGCCCACGGCGATGGGGATGTTGGTAGTGCCCACGGAAAATCGGTTGATGAAATTCTTGATCTCCGGGAAGAAATATCCTCCGCCCACGCCGACGAACATTGCCAGAAAAATCCACAGCGTGAGAAAGCGGTCCAGAAAGCTTAGCTTTTTGATGGTCGAATCGGTCATGAGCTCTCCTTTATTCAAAAACGAAGCCGGCCAGATAGCCGGACAATTTCGTTCGATTTTCCTCATTCAGCTCCGGGCAGTGCTCCACGCTCCGCCCGCCCTCCATCACCTGGGCGGCAAAGGCCATACAAGTGGGTTGGCCGCATTTTTTGCAGTTGGTCTTTGGCAGTAACCGCAAGATTTCCATCAGTTTTGGCTTGATCTTTCCCGTATAGCAGGGTGTGATCGCGTCACGGTTTTCCCAGGCCTGGTTGATTTCGTTTTTCAGCCACTCCAAAATGCGATCCGCCTCCTGCCCGTCATTCAGCGCGTTGATCGCGATCTCCCGCGCGCCGACTTTGAGGATCTTGCCGTGATGATGAAACATCACCTCCGGTGGATCGTTGAAAAATTGGGTCCCACCCAGGACCGCATTCAGATAAGGCAGCACCTCGCCCACATCCTCATTCAGGCGTGCGATGCAATGGACTGACTCGAAGCTGGGATTGCATTCAGGTCGAAATATGGTCTTGGTGTATCCGGTCAACCGCATTGCGTCACCTCCTTTAAAAAAGCTCGTCGGATCGTTCGGTCTCCTGATCCAGGAGAAGGCGGATCTCCTGGGAGCAATAGCACACCGTCTCGGTTTCGGGGGCCTTGCGGGTATCCTCGGTAAAAGGCATTTCAACCGACCTGTTCATCTGCTTCCTCTCCGATTCAGCAGCATGATTTGCAGCCGCATCCGACCAAGGACGTCGCTCCGTCAGCAGGGCTTGATTGACTCACAACCCGTTTTACCGCTGTCTTGACGCAGTCGATGTCGGAGCGCTCCAGGCTAAAATTCTTGTTCTTCTCAATGCCCTCGTCGGTGATCACCAGGTAGTGCTTCATCAGCACCTGGGGATTTTCAAGAATGGCTTTGGCACAACCCACCTGGCAGCCGTCGATGGCCACCATCACCGGCACATCCTTGGCGGACTGGACGAACCCGGAAAGCTTAGCCGCCGATGCCTGCCAGGCAAAACATCTTACCAAATCCTTCCTGGGTGAATTCTACGGCCGCTTGATTGGACAATTGCCCCACATTGGAACCTCCCGAACAGGCCAGAATCATAATATTGCCACCTGTGGTACAACAGTTTTCAGTCATTTTTTCCCCTCATTGTTTTCAGGATTTACTTCTATTGATTCGGATCCGCCAGCTACCATAGTCGCCCATATAAATTTTCAATTGATCACTGCCAGCAGGCAGACCCGAGAGCAGATTGGCTTCGATATAAAGTAATACCTCACA
>CAZKYZ010000379.1:0-4046 GCA_964557055.1 uncultured Desulfobacterales bacterium | reverse complement strand
CATTGATCGGCTTTTTTACGGTCATTCCCGGTAAGCTCCCCCCGCTTTGAAATCAGGGAAATGATCTTTTTGGTTCCTTTCAGGGCAAGGGGCGCATTGGCGGCTATGGTTTCAGCCATGCCAAAGCTGAACGCTTCCAGCTGCTTGTCCGCCACCACATAGTCGAGCAGCCCCATCTCGCGAAGCCGGGCACTGCCATAGGTGTCGCCGGTAAAAAACATCTCTTTTGTGGCCGCAACCCCTATCACTTCAATAAACCGTTTCAAGCCTTTCCAACTGTACACAATGCCAAATCGCGCCGGGGGCATTCCCGCCTTCAGGTTTTCGGAGCCGATGCGAATGTCGCAACTGACGGCCAATTCGCAGCCGGCCCCGAAAGCTATGCCGTTTATCATGGCAATCACAGGAAACGGATATTCCCGAATACTGCCGAAAGCCCGTTCCAGCGGGTTGTTCTCTTCCAAAACACCCTTGCTGTCTCCTGTTTTTCCCATCGGAAGCCGCTGCAGGTCGTACCCGGAGCAAAAGGCATCCGGACCGCCCCCCCGGATGATCACACAACGGATGTCAGTGTCGTTTTTCAGCTCCGCAAACACCCTATAAATCTCTTCCAGCATTTCGGGTGTAAGGGCATTTTTTTTCTCCGGCCGATTCAGATGCAGAACACAGACGCGTCCTTTTTTTTCTTCTATCAAATATTGCCGCATGCACCATTCTCCTTCTGATTCTTTTTTGACTCCAGGGTTGAGAAAATCGCACCGATCATATATGCTTCCGCCGTCAATTGCCAGCAAAAGGACGAACGATGAAAGGATATCTTCAGGTTTACACCGGGAACGGAAAAGGCAAGACCACCGCTGCGCTGGGACTGGCCTTACGTGCCGCCGGAGCCGGTCTGAACGTGTACATCGGCCAGTTCATCAAGCAGGGCGAATACAGCGAAATCAAGGCGCTGCAGCGGTTTGCGGACCGGATTACCATACGACAGTATGGGCTCGGACGGTTCATCCGGGGAAAACCCGGAAAAGAAGATATTGCTTCGGCCGGGAACGGTTTGCAGATCGCCGGGAAGGAAATGTTGTCGGGTGCCTATGATATCGTCATTCTGGAAGAAGCCAATGTCGCTGTTACCTGCGGCCTTTTTTCACTGCAGGACCTGCTGGACGTTGTCGCCGACAGACCGGATTCGGTCGAACTGGTGATCACCGGCCGGGGTGCTGCTGCCGAACTGATCGAAACAGCGGACCTGGTAACGGAAATGAAAGAGATCAAGCACTACTACAACGCAGGAGTAACCGCCAGGGTTGGAATCGAAAAATAACCATAAACATCCGGCTGCCTGCCTGGCGGTTCTGGGGACCGGATCGGATGTGGGCAAGAGTATTGTCGTCACCGCTCTTTGCCGCAGCTTGAGGCGCCGGGGCATCAGGGTCGCCCCGTTCAAGGCCCAGAATATGTCCAACAACTCCGGCGTTACGCCGGAAGGGCTCGAAATGGGACGTGCCCAGATCGTTCAGGCGGAAGCGGCCGCTATCCCTCCCCACGTCGATATGAACCCCATTCTGCTGAAGCCGACCAGCGATGTTGGATCACAGGTGGTGCTCCTCGGCAACGCGGTGGAAAACAGTACCGCCAGCGAATACCATCAGAAAAAAAAACAGCTGCTGTCGATGGCCACTGAATCTTTGCAACGGCTGCGGCGGGATTTCGACATGGTCGTCCTGGAGGGCGCCGGATCCTGCGCCGAGGTCAATCTCATGTCCCACGACATTGTCAACTTTCGAATGGCCGAAGCGGCGGAAGCCCCCGTGATTCTGGTGGCCGACATTCACCGGGGCGGCGTGTTCGCCCAGATTGTTGGGACCCTGGAATGCCTGCCGCCCGTGCAGAAAAAGCGCATTGCCGGTTTCATCATTAACCGTTTTCGGGGGGATATCTCGCTTTTCCAGGACGGTATCGCCTGGATCGAACAGAAAACAGGCAAACCGGTATTCGGCGTTCTTCCCTGGTTTTCTCATTTTAAGATCGAAAACGAAGATTCCGTTGTCATCGAGAACCCGCAATTGCTTGTAAAACCGACAATGGGCAGTCCTGCTGTTGCGGTGGTTCGAATCCCGCATATATCGAACTTCACCGATTTCGATCCCCTCTCGCGACTGGACGGACTGCAGGTCTGCTTCCTGGAAAAACCGAGGGATTTGACCCCTTTCAAAGCAGTCATCCTGCCTGGATCGAAAAATACCCGCTACGATCTGAAATGGCTGCATGATACCGGCTGGACTTCCCGCCTGAAAGCCTATGCCGAAAACGACGGGCATATACTTGGCATCTGCGGAGGATATCAGATGATGGGAACGACGGTGGAAGACCCGGAGGGTTTTGAAGGAGCCCCGGGGGCAACGAAAGGGCTCGGCTTCCTGCCGGTGACGACCCTGCTGAAAGCCCCCAAAACCACAACCCGAACCCGCTTCAGCTGGGATGCTCTGTGCGGATCGGGCTACGAAATCCACATGGGACAAACGACCCGTAACGGGGGCCAAAGCTTATTCCGGATCCAGGCCCGCAACGGAAATTCCTGCAGCGGCGCAGACGGCTGTAAGGCCAGAGACGGTAAACGAATGGGGACTTACATTCACGGCCTTTTCGATACGCCCGAAATCATCTCCCGCTACCTGAAAATCATCGGTCTGGCCGGGATCAATTGTACGGACATTTCCGGACCGGCAGCCCGGGACAGGGACTACGATCTGCTGGCGGATCACTTTGAAAAACACATTGACATGAAGGAACTCGATGACCTGGTGTCCCCGCAATCGAGTTGCCGGGTGCCATGAACACAATCACTTTCATAATCGGGGGATGCCGCAGCGGCAAAAGCCGACAGGCACTTGAAGTGGCGGAGACCACCGCGGAAAGCGGCAGGCTGTTTATAGCCACCTGCGTTCCGACGGATGCCGAGATGGAACAGCGGGTGGGACAGCACCGTCGGGAACGGGGAGCATCCTGGAAAACCATTGAAATACCAGTCAACCTGGCCGTTGCCGTTGCCCGGGAAAGTACCCGCGCAAACGTTATTCTGGTGGACTGCCTGACACTGTGGACCAGCAACCTTCTGATGACGGCGGCTGATGGTGGTGAAACCATTGAGCACCATACAGCGGCACTGATCGATTCTCTCAAAAAATCCGGCTGCCCGGTCATCCTGGTCTCCAATGAAACCGGAACCGGGATTGTCCCCGAAAACGCCCTGGCCCGAAAATTCCGCGACATGGTTGGTACGGTAAACCAGCAGGTAGCCGCAGCCGCGGACCGTGTCATCTGGATGGTGGCCGGAATACCTGTGGAAATAAAAAAAGGAAACCGTCCCGACAAATGAAACATTTGCTGGCAGCACTGCAATTTTTAACGGCAATCCCGATTCGCAGGGAAATCCCTTTCGAACCGGACCGTATGATTGTCTGGTTTCCCGTTGTCGGTCTCTGCCTGGGGGTGATCGTTGCCGTGGCCGATTTTTTCATGAGCAGGCTTTGGCCGATTGCCGTTGTTTCTCTGGTGGATGTATTCCTTCTGGCATGGCTTAGCGGGGCGCTTCACCTCGACGGACTGGCCGATACCGCGGATGGTCTTTACGGCCGGCGTCCCCTGGAGAAAGCGCTCGCCATCATGAAAGACAGTCGCGTAGGAGCCATGGGCCTGGTTGCCGTTCTGTTTTGCATACTGATCAAATGGTCCGGTGTCACGCATCTCAACGCCGACCGTTTCCTTTCGATCATGATCGTTCCGGCATACGCCCGGGGCGCCATGATTTTCGGCATCAACGCCCTGGCGTATGGCCGGCCTTCCGGCGGCACGGGTTTCGAGTTTTTCCAAAAATCGTTAACCGCCCGGGACTTTTCGGGTATGGCCCTGCCGATTATTTTGTCGGTATTTCTGGGGACCGGTTTCATTCTGGTAAACGCAGGGTTTATCGCCGCCACAATGGCTCTGGTTTTATTCTACAAGCGACGTATGGGTTGTATCACCGGAGACATGCTGGGTGCCATGTG
>CAZKYZ010000378.1:0-4071 GCA_964557055.1 uncultured Desulfobacterales bacterium | reverse complement strand
TTGCGATGGTATTCCAGACAATTCCCGTCCAGTATCAGGCTTTCGGAAATCTGGCGAGAAAGGCCATCAACCGGTATGAAAACTCTCATTATCCCTATCAAAAAGCCATTATGGAACTAAAGGAAAAACTGGCTTATCTCAAAAAAAACCGTCCTGCCGTCATCGAAAGGGTTTCTTCCGAGTTAATCGCCAGCCTGACGGATATCCAACGAAACGACCTGTTCAAAATGCGGCGCATCTCTTTAGGAAAAGAAGCAATCCCCTACGAGGATCTATTCACCAATCCACTTCTGGTTGCAGCCGATCCTTCGGATTATAATTTCCTGTTAAAAGAGTATGTGCCCCTCGGGAATCGATCAGAAGATCCGCTGGTCTATAACGATCTGAGCACTGCCATCCGGCAGGTTATCAGAGACCTTCTTTTGGAAAACATCAGCGCCTCTCCCGATAAACAGATGAACAACAGACCGGAAGAAAACGTCTGTATATCTCCCGATCCCCAAGGCGCCGATGAACTGCTGTCGTTGATCAATGGCTGGATGAAGCATTTCGAAAACATGGATCTTCTGTTCAACCGATATCGCTCGGAAAACCTGGTAAAATCGATGAAAAAGCAGCCCGGATGCAGCAAAAACGATATCCGGGCGGTAAAACAGCAGGCTAGAGAACAAGCCTATCGCATTGATAAACTATATCAAAGACTCCGGAAGGAAAACTGTGTCAATAAAGTGGTCGCCTATTACGAAATGCAGCCGGTGTATGAAGCATACTGCCCGCCGCTGACCCCTTTTCAAATATTAAAC
Source organism: uncultured Desulfobacterales bacterium (assembly GCA_964557055.1). GTDB lineage: Bacteria > Desulfobacterota > Desulfobacteria > Desulfobacterales > CAZKYZ01 > CAZKYZ01. Next base: position 3,268 of record CAZKYZ010000378.1, on the reverse strand, counting down.
TTCCTGACGGCTCCGGGAAGCAGGCGCAATATATATCGGCAATTTAAAAAATGCGGGGAGTTCTATGATCGAAATATATCCCTGGCACCGCTGCGCACCACGATCAACAAGATTGCCCGAACTGGTAAAAAACAGAAAAAAATCTATCTCATCCGTTTTCTAAAGAGATTTGCACGCTATCACAGAGATTACGAGAATTATATAACATCCAAAGCCCTGATAGCGCGTACCCATCTGGTTACCGAAAGCAAAACGCTCCGGCTTTCGCGCGCGAACAATACGTTGTATGAATTCCTGCTTCCCGATGACGAAAAAAACCAAAAGGCCCCCATCGCCCATCACACCATCGTCAAAGCAGACGTTCGCAGTTCCACGGAAATTGTCCGGCAGATGAAAAAAATGGACCTCAACCCGGCCTCCTTTTTCAGTTTGAATTTTTTCAATCCAATTACCAAAATCCTGCCTGAATTTGATGCTGAGAAAGTATTCATCGAAGGGGATGCCATTATCCTGTCCACGGAAGAAAGAGAGACCGGATCCGGAAAATGGCTGTGCGTTGCCAGGGCCTGTGGGCTGGCGATTGGTATGCTTCATATCGTCAGCAGATACAACCAGACCATCCAAAAGCACGGGCTACCGGTTCTTGAGGTAGGTATCGGGATCGGCTATATGCGCGGGCAGCCGACATATCTTTTTGATGGTGAGAAAAAAATCATGATTTCTCCGGCCATCAATAAAGCGGACCGAATGGCAGGGTGCTCCAAAAAACTGACACAATTCCATGAACTGACAGCTACCCCGTTCAACCTCTTCGTCTTTCAATCTGTTTCGGATAAAGAAATTTCGAAATCCGTTGACGATCTCTACCTGCGCTATAACGTTAACGGTATCGAATTAAATGAAACCGGTTTTGAGAAATTGTCCACAGAGATTGAACTCAAACGGCTGGTGTTACAACAACCGAAAGCCCAGGCAGAAGCCTTGATTCTGCACACGGGGGTTTATCCCACAGCCGATGGTACCCACCAGCGACTCGTGATCCGGGAGGCAGATATTAAGCGGATTTCCGGTGACAACATTCAGCCTGTCCGAAACACCGGAAAAAAATATTTTGAAGTTTGCACCAACAACAAAATATATGAACTGGCGAGAAAACACGCACGTTGACAGCTTTGCCCCAATATGCAAATCGCAAATCAAGTTTGATAATCCGGGCCCGTATTGTCCAGGCCATACGGGATTTTTTTTTCAAGGAAAACTTCCTGGAAGTGGAAACACCCATCCGGATCCCGACCCCCATACCGGAAGCGCATATCACCCCGGTTCCCTCCCGGGACTGGTTTCTGCAGGCATCACCTGAACTCAGCATGAAACGGCTCCTGGCAAGGGGATACAACCAAATTTTTCAGATCTGTAAATGTTTCCGTGACCAAGAGAGAGGGAAACGGCATCTCCCCGAGTTAACCCTGCTGGAATGGTACTGTGCCGATCAAGATTACAATTTTCTCATGAATCAGACGATGCGCCTCATCCGTTTTGTGGCCGCGCGGATTCATTCATCCGGCGTCATTACATACGGTGACCATCGGGTGGAGCTTGAAACAGTATGGGACAGGATGACCGTATTGGAAGCATTTCAGCGCTATACGGCCACAACGCCGCAACAAGCACTCCATCAAGGGCGGTTCGATGAACTCCTGGGGATTCAGATCGAACCAAAGCTGGGATTGATAAGACCCCAATTTTTATTGGATTATCCTGTAGAATGTGGGTCTCTAGCCCGCAGGAAATCAACCGATCCTTTGGTTGTTGAGCGCTTTGAACTTTATATCGCCGGGTTGGAATTGTGCAATGGGTTTTCGGAACTTGCCGACGTTGGTGAACAGCGGCAACGCTTCAAGGAAGAGCAAAGGCGAATACAAGCGCAAAGAAAACCGGCGGGCCGGCTACCTGAAAAGTTTCTGGCCGAGTTGGAAGAGATGCCACTGTCAGCCGGCAACGCCCTGGGTGTGGATCGACTCGTCATGCTCTTTACAAACAGCAGAAGTATTGATGAAGTGGTAGCCTTTACCCCCGAGGAAATGTAATTTTTTCTATTTCGGATTTCGAAACCGGAACCCGAAGACAAGGCATGCCGTCAAAATAAATAATGATCCGGCCGGAAAAGCAGCCCGCAAATGAAAAACATCAATCATGAGGCCGGCAACCAAAGACCCCGCAAGCATGCCAAGACTGTGGGAAAGATTCATCAGGGCCATGACACTGCCCATGGCTCGTGCTTTGCTCCCTTTGATAATGGCCAGGGCGTTGAGGGCGGGCATGGCAATACCACCGCCGACCCCAAAAAAAATACTGACCACCAGTATGTTATTGAAGCTCCCAACAAGGTAAAAAGCCGCCAGGGAAACACCGGTAACCGCGCCGCCGAAGACAACCAGCCTTTTTTTATTGGTCTGATCGGCAAGATATCCCATGGGTGTCTGCAGCAGACCGCTCACCAGAATACCCGCCGTCACCAGAATACCAATTTTCGTGCTGGAAAGTCCCAGTTCAGAGTCGGCAAAAACCGGCAAAAAACCCCACAGGATACCAATCCCGGCGGCATAGGACATCCGGAACTGGGCCAGCAAAAAAATATCCCCATCCCGTATTAACTGCTTCAAGGGTACCCCGCCGCCCGATCGAGACGCGGTTGATTCCTGTTTAGCGGGCGGCAGCAGGAGGACATTCAACAAATAAGCAATAAAGGCGGCAACACCCATGCAGACAAAGGTAGCCGTCAAACCGAACTGATCATTGATCAGGCCGCCTAAAAAAGGTCCCGTGCTCAACCCGAGGAAGGTAGCCATGCTAAAAATTCCCATGGCCCGACCCTCTTTGCCCACCGGGGTGATATCACCGATATAGGCTTGGATTACCGGCATCATCATGGCTGAGGCCGCCCCCTGGACGAAACGGATGAGGATCAGCATGTCAACCCTGTTGGCAAAAATAAAGGCAAAAGATATCAGGGCGTATAACAAAAAACCGGATACGATGAAGGGTTTGCGCCCCTTGCGGTCCGACAATGCGCCGAAATACGGCAGCAGCAACGATCGGGATATGGAAAATGACCCGAAAATCAACCCGATTGAAAACCCGCTTCCACCCAGTTTTTGTGCGTAAACAGGCAGCAGCGGCACCACGATTCCGACCCCCGCCACGGTAATAAAAATGGAAATGCAGAGAGTCGCGAATATGATTCTGGGTGTGGGGTCCATAGCGGCTG
>CAZKYZ010000377.1:0-4072 GCA_964557055.1 uncultured Desulfobacterales bacterium | reverse complement strand
AATTTCCGGATCGGATCTGCACACCATTGTGAAAGCATCCATGCTCATGGACAAAAAGGAGTTTCTGGCGGCTTTAGCCGATGTTCTGCTGCAGTTGGAGGTCGCAAGTGCAGCGCAATCCGGTACGGGGCTGAAGCGGGTTCTCCTGGCAGGTGGGTTGTGCAGTATGCCCAATATTTATGACATCGTCCGTCAAGCAGGGGCGGACGTCATCTGGGATGATTTCTGCACAGGCACACGCTACTTTTCCAAATCGGTGGAAATCGGTGATGACATGACGGCAGCGATCGCCGATCGTTATTACGACAGGCACATCTGCCCGGCCAAACATAGCGGAATCAATGCCCGGGGGGTCGAGATTGTTCGCATGGCCAGAGAGAAGGCGGCCGAGGGGGTGATCTTTGTTCTGTTGAAGTTTTGCGACCCCCACGCTTTTGACTATCCCTATATACGCGATATGCTGACACAGGCCGGAATACCGAGTATGCTTTACGAAATAGAGGAACAGACATTTATGGAAGGGCAGTTCCGGACCAGATGCGAGGCCTTCGTCGAGCTTCTATAATCCCTATGGTTACATAAAAAAACATGGTCAAGAGAGTTAACAGGAGTATACAATGCCGGATGAGAAAAAACCCGTCGATCCTGATCGGGAGAAGCGCAAGATAAAATCGGTAGGCCGCATGAAAGAGATCATGACGGAGTACTATATCGATGCCAAAACGGCTGCGGATGCGGGTAAAAAGGTGGCCTGGATCACCAGCGGCGGCCCAGTGGAGCCGTTGTTGGTGATGGACGTTATCCCGGTGTATCCGGAGAACCACGGGGCCATGATCGGGGCTTCCAAAATGGGAGTAGACCTGTGTGAACAGTCCGAGGCCATGGGGTACTCCAGTGACCTTTGCTCTTATGCGCGTGCGGATATCGCCTGTGCCCCGGCCAACGGAGGGCCCATCGGCGGGTTGCCCAAACCGGATATGCTGATCTGCTGCAACAACATTTGTGGGACGGTTCTCAAATGGTACGAAGTGCAGGCTCGATATTTCAACGTGCCCCTGTTCATACTGGATACCCCTTTCTGTCACACGGAGTTTTCCGATGAGGCGCGACGGTATGTGCGCCGGCAGGTGGACGAGTACGTCGCGTTTCTGGAGACCCATTGTGGCGGCAGATTCGATCACGATAAGGCGGTCGAAATCGGAAAATTATCCATTGCCGGACAGCGGCTCTGGCAGCAGGTCCTCGATACTGCCGCTCATAAACCGGCGCCCATGAGCGCTTTCGACGCCTTTTTCCATCTGGCGCTGATCGTCACCCTGCGGGGCAGGCAGGTCGTGGTCGATTACTACCGGGACCTGCTTGCGGAAATGAACGAGCGTATCGCATCCGGTATCAGTGCTGTTCCCCGGGAGAAATACCGCCTTTTGTGGGACAACCTGCCGGTCTGGTTCAAGACACGCTGGTTATCCGAAAAATTTTCCGCCCACGATGCCTGCCTGGTGGCGGATACGTATACCACGGCATGGTGCGGGTCCATGAAGTATATTGATGAAAACGATTTTCTGGAAACCATGGCAGAGGGATATTCCCGTATCTACCTCAATATCGGCGTCGACCAGATGGCTGAAAATGTGATTGAAATGGTCCGCAAATACGATGTCGACGGGCTGGTAATGCATTCCAACCGCAGCTGCAAACCCTATTCCCTTGGACAGTATGATATCCAACGCATCGTGCAGGCCAGAACAGGTATTCCCAGCCTGGTGATCGAAGCGGATATGGTGGACGAGCGAAGCTTTGCCGAAGGTCAGATCGAAACGAGGATTGATGCGTTTATGGAATTGCTGAAGGCTGGTTGAAGGGCAGGCTGTAGGCTGTTAGACTGAAGACTGATAGGGAAAACCGTAAGAGCAGGGGGCAAGGGAAGTGAATAGTAAACAGTAAGTAGTGAGGAGAAAAAGATAAACAGAAGGGTTCAGGGATTCAAGGGGTCAAGGGTTCGGGTGAAAAGCGTAACCCATACGGACAGGAAGAAAAACATAATCTTGTATCCCGCAGGGGCGCAGGGGCGCAGAGAGAACCCCAAAATCTTGCTCATGGCTGATAGCTCATGGTTCAAGGCTTACGGCAAAGAGAAGAGAGTATAACACCGAAAAACAAGGCAACCGATTCCAACGCAGAGGCATACGGACGCAGGAAAGACCAGGAGACGATCAACGATGATTACAGCAGGTATTGATGTCGGTTCTATCACCGCTAAAGCGGCCCTTGTGAAAGACGGAAAACTGTTGGCTTCCGCCATTATTCATACCGGTTACAATTCTCGAAAAGCCGGGCAAAAAGTATACGCCGCCGTTTTATCCGAATCCGGAGTGAGACCGGAAGATGTGGAAAAGGTAATCGCTACCGGTTATGGCCGCAACAGTGTGGATTTTGCCCACAAGGCCATTACGGAAATCACCTGCCACGCCGCCGGAGCGTATTATTTAAATCCGGGGGTGCGGTCGATTATCGACATCGGTGGTCAGGACAGCAAGGCCATATCCCTGGACGAGAACGGCAAGGTACGCGACTTTGCCATGAACGATAAGTGCGCCGCCGGAACCGGCCGTTTTCTGGAGGTGATGGCCCGGGCCCTGGAGGTGGATCTGGACGACTTCGGCGATTTATCCCTCACAGCCGAAGCACCCGCATCCATCAGCAGTCTTTGTACGGTATTCGCCGAATCAGAGGTGATTTCCCTCATATCCAAGGGTGAGAACCGACCCAACATTATCGCCGGTATTCATCAGTCCGTTGCGGCCCGGGTGGTTGCCATGGCCAATCGCGTCGGTATTGCGGAACCGTTGATGATGACCGGTGGCGTCGCCAAAAATATCGGTGTCGTGCGGGCCATCGAGGCCAAAACGGGAAAGACACTCCTGGTTTCCGAAAATGCCCAGGTAAACGGGGCCATTGGTGCGGCGGTGCTGGCGGCAATGTAGGAAACCGAAAACCAAACCCACCCGGATCGGCTTTTGTTGTGGATCTACATTACTTTTGGTTTATACAGGAGAAAACAAATGAGACAAATAAATACATTCTTTCTGGCAATCGCAGTTGTCATAGTGATGGCCGGAAGTTTCGGTTATGCGGCTGATACCGCCCCAAAAAACGACAACCCGGTGGCTGTTATCAATACCAGTATGGGAGCTATATCCGTGGAGCTGTTCCAGAAAGAGGCCCCTGTAACCGTGGCCAATTTTATTGGCCTGGCCGAGGGGCAAAAGGAGTTTACAGACCCCAAAACCGGTGAGATGGTGATAAGACCTTTTTACGACAAGTTGACCCTCCACCGGGTGATAAAGGACTTTATGATTCAGGGGGGATGTCCTTTGGGAACCGGCGGCGGCAGTCCCGGATTCCGGTTTGACGATGAAATCGATGCTGCCGGGCTTGGTCTGGACAAGACCAAAGCCATCGATTCTCAGAAGGGGCCTGACCCGGTATTGATGATCCGCAGTCAGCAGGAGTTTCAGCAGTACATCATGATGCCCCTGTTTCAGAAAATGAATATCACCTCCCAGGAAGATCTGGACAAACGCAGGGATGAAGTGACGGCGGCCGTGAACGATCTCAGCGTCATGGACGTGTATGAGAACATGGGGTACAAATACAGCGCTGCCGGGTCGCCTTATCCTCCTGTGCGTGGTTCACTGGCCATGGCCAACGCCGGCCCCAATACCAATGGGTCTCAGTTTTTCATCAATCTTGTGGATACGCCATACCTGGCCGGGAAACACACTGTTTTCGGAAAAGTGATCGCAGGAATGGATGTGGTCGACAAGATCGGGATGGTACCGGTAGGTGACGGCGGCAAACCGGAAACGCCGGTAGTGATCGAATCGATCCGGTTAAAGAAGTAATCCTGCCTTTTGCCTATAGCGCTCCAATAAAGCGCAGAATTTCATCGGCAATTGCATCCGGCATTTCAAACTGAATGGCGTGCCCGCTGTCAACAGTGACAAGTCTGTTTCCATTTTTTTCGGAAAACATATGGCCGATGACCTGTTGGACTTTTTGGTTGTCAACG
>CAZKYZ010000376.1:0-4083 GCA_964557055.1 uncultured Desulfobacterales bacterium | reverse complement strand
TCATTCCATCAGAAAAAAAACCCGGCAGAATCTCATTGTATTCATGCCGGGCGCTTTTTTGTAACCATTACTGTTCGGTTATTTCTGATACCGGTTTCTAGATGACGCGATGCGTTGACGCCGCAATGCTTCGCGTTGTTTGCGCCGACGGTGTTCGCTCGGTTTCTCATAACTTTTTTTGAGTTTGAGACGTTTGAAAAGGCCATCGTTCTGAATCTTTTTCTTCAGGATCCGCATGGCTTTTTCGAGGTCATTATCAATGACCTTGACCTGGATTTCCTTCAAATAAATCGCCCCCTTCTTTCCATCCCAAGCCTCTGGAATGGTTATTTTAATAGCTGCTTAAAATTCGTAAAAAGTATATATAATTGATCAGGCAAGAAATGGCAAGAGAAAAATTGAAATGAATATCCTGCGGTATGGTGTATTTCCAACATACTGCGAAGCCCCGATACATGGGCGGCACAAGCCGGAAAACGACAATTCACTTGACACTCGCGGCATTTTGGGCCATAAATACTACTTGTGCCTAGAAAATCAAGGTCTATTTTATTCATCATTAATGGGAGGAAAACAATATGCGTCTTATTTTACTGGGAGGTCCCGGTGCCGGCAAAGGTACCCAGGCGAATCTGATTAGAGAAAGGTACGGAATTCCTCAAATCTCAACTGGTGATATGCTTCGGGCTGCGGTAAAGGCGGGCACCGAATTGGGAAAAAAAGCCAAGGTGGTGATGGATTCCGGCGGGTTGGTTACCGACGAGATCATTATCGGCCTTGTCAAAGAGCGAATTAAAGAACCGGATTGTAAAAAGGGTTTTTTATTCGACGGATTCCCCCGAACCCTTCCCCAGGCGGATGCCATGAAAGACGCCGGTGTTGCCATTGATGCTGTTGTCGATATTGATGTTCCGGACGGCGAGATTGTCAAACGAATGGGCGGTCGCCGGGTCCACCTCGCCAGCGGGAGAACGTATCATATTATCTTCAATCCTCCCAAGGAGGAAGGCAAGGATGACGAAACCGGCGAGCCTCTTATTCAGAGGGACGACGATCAGGAAGAAACGGTTAAAAAACGTCTCGACGTCTACCATGCCCAGACGGAACCGCTGATCGGCTATTATAAAAAATGGGAAGCCACCGGCGAAGACGCCGCTCCCAAGTATATTCACATTCCAGGTGTGGGCAAAGTGGAAGAAATTACGGCCGGTATTTTTTCAGCACTGGATGCACTATAAGCCGGATCGGTGCCGCCATTTACGACACGGATCGATATCGCCCCCCTGTGCCGCGTTGCTGGTGCGGGGGGGGGGGGGCGTCTTCCCCGCTTCGTGTCGGAATGGTCCCCATTTTCCCACGGTATAATATGCCCTGAAATGCATCAAAAAGTCTTGACAGGCCCGAATTCATATTATAATTACAGGCTAACCTTAGGCAATAGCCCGCCATTTTTGGAGAAAATCTATCGCAAACTGCTGACCTGAATTAGGGTCGTATCCGTATTCATACGAAGCGCACCTTCCTTAAAAAACCGATCGTGTTTTTACCGTGCTGATAATTTGCGGTAAGTCAGCTTCCGGCCCCCGGATCTGACGTTTCCGGCTGTTTTAAACGGGTGAAAGGCCGATGCGTCTGCAGGTGCGATACGGGGTTTGAATTTGCCATAATTGTTAATTTGTAATTGGAGTTATCTTGAATGAATATAGTTGAACTGAAAGAAAAAAAAATCAGCGAATTAAACGAGCTCGCCCGCGAGTTGAACATCGAAGGTTCGGCAGGTCTCCGAAAACAGGAATTGATCTTTGCCCTGCTACAGGCCCAAATCGAAAAAAACGGATTGATTTACGGGGAGGGCACGCTCGAAATTCTTCCGGACGGTTTTGGTTTTTTACGGGCCCATGACTACAACTACCTTCCCGGCCCTGACGACATCTACGTTTCGCCTTCTCAAATTCGGCGCTTCAACCTGCGAACCGGTGACATTGTATCCGGCCAGATCAGAAGGCCCAAAGAGTCGGAGCGGTATTTTGCTCTTTTGAAGGTCGAGGCGATCAATTATGAGGATCCGGAGGTTGCCAGGGAAAAAATACTCTTCGACAACCTGACGCCGCTGTACCCTGAAAGAAAAATCGGGCTGGAGAGCGACCCTGAAAATTTTTCCACCAGAATCATGGATCTGATGACCCCCATTGGTTTCGGCCAGCGAGGTCTTATTGTCTCCCCGCCGCGAACCGGTAAAACAATGTTGCTGCAGTTTATCGCCAACAGCATCATTGCCAACCATAAAGATGTGGTCCTGTTTGTCCTGCTGATCGACGAAAGACCGGAAGAAGTTACCGACATGCAGCGTTCCGTAAAGGGGGAGGTAATCAGCTCCACTTTTGATGAACCCGCCGAACGGCATGTCCAGGTGGCGGAAATGGTGATTGAAAAGGCCAAACGTCTCGTCGAACACCGCAAAGATGTTGTTATCCTGTTAGACAGCATCACCCGGCTGGCCCGGGCCTATAACTCCGTCGTCCCGCCCAGCGGGAAGATATTGTCCGGCGGCGTTGATTCAAATGCCCTCCAGCGTCCGAAACGTTTTTTCGGCGCCGCCAGGAACATTGAAGAAGGCGGCAGCCTGACCATTATCGCGACGGCACTGGTAGATACCGGCAGCCGAATGGACGAAGTGATTTTCGAAGAATTCAAAGGCACCGGTAATATGGAGTTGCAGCTTGATCGGAGAATAGCGGACAAACGCCTGTTCCCGGCGATCGATATCAACAAGTCGGGTACCCGCAAGGAAGAACTGCTGCTCCCGCCGGAAACATTGAACCGTGTCTGGATTTTGAGAAAACTGCTTTCCTCTCTCAATCCGGTGGACAGCATTGAATTTTTACTTGAAAAAATGAGTGGCAGCAAGGATAATAAAGCCTTTTTAAAGTCAATGAACGCATAACAGGAGATATTTGCAAACAGGAGGTTGACCAAAATGAAAAACGACATTCATCCGGAGTATTCCGAAGCAACGATAAAATGTGCCTGCGGCGAAACATTCGCGGTGGGATCTACAAAAACGGATATCAAAGTAGAAATTTGTTCCCATTGCCATCCTTTTTTTACGGGGAAACAAAAACTGATCGATACGGAAGGACGTATTGAACGGTTTCGAAAAAAATACGCAAAATTCCAAGAGCAATAGCCATTCCAAGGCGGAGCTGCCGATTTTTGAAGGGTCCCGACGGGTAACCTGTGCGCAACTCCGCGTTTTTTTCTGTGGTACAAATTCCTTGAACAAAACCAATAGAACGGCTTTGTCACTTCAGATTGTATTACAGGCAAGGCGGGGCCCATGAAAAAGGGCAGTCTGTATGCACGTATGCGGGTATTTTAAAGGTGGCCCAACACTGCAATTGGGTGTTCTCGGGGGGTTGAAACCACCAATCGGCATCAACCAGCCGTCCGGCCCCGGCTCTGCCAATCGTACGATACGGAAAAACAGCATGTTTGATACATTAAAGAATGTTGAAGAACGGTACCTTGAGCTTGAGAAATTGTTAAGCGACTCGTCGGTTGTATCCGACCGGAAGGCTTACCAGAAATACAGCCGGGAACATTCTGATATCAGCAAAGTTGTCACGGCATACAGGGAGTACCGCCAAATAGATGCGGAACTCGAGGAGAGCCGGGAACTGCTCAAAGACGGTGATCCGGAAATTAAGGAACTTGCCAGGGACGAGATCCAAAAACTGGAAGCCAAACAGATCGAACGGGAAACAGAAATCAAAAAATTGCTGATTCCCAAGGACGCTAATGACGAAAAAAATGTCCTTTTGGAAATCAGGGCTGGAACAGGAGGGGAAGAAGCTGGGCTCTTCGCCGGGGATCTGTTCAAAATGTATAGCCGTTTTGCGGAAAACCGTGGATGGCAAGTGGAAGTGATGAGCCAACATACGACCGGCGTTGGCGGATTAAAGGAAATTATCACCATGATGCATGGCCGCGGTGCTTACAGCCAATTCAAATACGAAAGCGGTACGCATCGGGTCCAGCGGGTTCCCAGCACGGAAGCTCAGGGAAGGATCCATACATCCGCCG
>CAZKYZ010000375.1:0-4086 GCA_964557055.1 uncultured Desulfobacterales bacterium | reverse complement strand
ATCCTTTAATGGGTGACTCCTTTGTTTAGCACTTTACCGTTGCGACACCCTCGTAGGTGGCCGAATGAACAAAACGGTTTTTGATTTTTAGCGTCCCCAACATCGCCGGTTCGAAAAGCCTGGACATATTTTCCTCACTTGTTCATATGGTTATTTGCTTTTTCGGCAGTTCACCTGCTTCCGCTTAAAAATCTAATCTAATTATTTTCAACCGTTCTTACTGCTACGGCACTGTATTTTTGATTTTCATTCACAATACTCGTATCTTTCCAGTAAGAACCCGTTTCAAAGTCATATGCATATCCGCTAGTTTTTCTTCTGGCTGGATCACGGAGGCCTGTCCAAATTTTATTAACTGGCACCTGAATCATTGGATTTATTTTATCAATCTTGTTGGTCAGGTCTCGGATTGTCCTCAATTCTCCTTTTAATGGCATCCGCCACTCTGGCTCTTCATCGGACAGCTTATTGATTAAATTCCTTGCCACCTTCCAGTTCGTAGCCTGTTCAGATACGACAATCCACTCAAGGCCTTCCCTTTTATCTCTTACCACACCATTGCCAAAAGCGATAAATCGACCGTCCGGAGAGACTGTCGGCTTCTGATTCGGATTCTCACCGAGAGCCACTTTTTGTTTCTGAAGCACATCAATTTTTCTCTTCTGCTCTTTTAGGGTGGTTTTTAGATTTTTCAGTTCGTCTGATTCATCTGTTGTATTGTCAGCTTTTGATACGGCACCCTGTTTTTCCTGTAAAAAATAAAAATTGCCCATCAGGGATGATGATTCCCATGGTATTTGCTGATCATTTGATGATGCGGCGACATCGATGCGGACATTTTTAAATACCTCTTCCAGTTTCATTCCCGGTGTTCTCATGTGCTTGAGCAGCATTGAGGTGTAGAGACCGTTGTCCCTGGCCCCGTCCATGGCAACAGAGCCAGGAGCCGTGGCGTAAGATAGAATGGAACCTTTGGGAGCATCCATCCGAGCCAGGCCCCGGTTGCTGGATCGGTAATAACTTCGAAAAGGGTTGTTCCTGCAGGCGTCGAGGATAATGATGTTAAGCCGGTTACCAGCTGTCTGCATTTTCCGAAGGACGGATGACACCCGCAGGCATTCGTCAGGAACTTCGTCTTCCCGCATAACATCCACCCCGATGGGAACAAGATAATTCTCCCCTTCGACCTGGATACCGTGACCAGCAAAGAAAAAAAGAGCGACTGTCCCTTTTGTTATCTCATCGCCAAATCTACGGACAGCATTGCGCATTTTTAGGCGATCGGCATTGACAACTTTAATTACGTCAAAACCGCATGTTTCTAGAGCTTTCGCCATATCATCGGCATCGTTTGCCGGGTTTAACAAAGGCGAAGTTTTGTAGGCCCCGTTCCCAATAACCAGGGCTATGCGGTTCTTGTTTTCCGCTTGCGAAGAGGCTGAAGTGATGGGGGTTATCTGGAAAATGATTATCATAAATGAAAAAATCATGACAAAGCGCTTCATTATATTACCTCCGCTCTGAAAGGAAGGAACAAAAGAAAGTTAAATTTCAGGCCGTGGTTCTTCAGCTGGTTTGAATCATTAGCTTATCAGTCTTCCGTCATATAGTCTATAGTCTCGGCTTCGGATGCTTATGATTTTATTCCGTCTTCCATAGCTATATCTCTTGGACGGTTTTCTTGATGTTGCCCCGATAGTGGACACTGAGGTAAGCAGCAAGATGGAAGGTTTCTGGGCCCAAGGTCGGGCCACAGCATTTACCTAATCGGTCAGTTTATAGCCGTGCAAGTTTCAAGACTTGACCCCTTTGTTTTTCTTATCTGGAAATTAACGCAGGTTTCGATCGATCTACAGCAGTTCATTTTACAAATTCATTATATTTTTTAACTTTTATGGCCGGCGCCCAACGTCAGATTTTCATGGCTTTTGCCATCTTTCTGATGGTTAAAAATTTCAACTACATTATCCAGGAAATCACCCTCCTCTTCATCCTCAACAACGTGATCAATTACTTTTTGAGCCCCCTCGTCGGAAAAGGAATCATCCGTTTCGGAGAGCGCAAGGTGCTGACCCTGGAATACGCGAGCCTCATACTGGTATTCGCCGGTTATGCGTTAACCGAATCCAAGTGGTTGGTGGGACTGTTGTATATCCTCGATCACATCTTTTTCAATTTTGCCATTGCCGTCCGCACCTATTTCCAACGCATCGGTGACCCCCGTGACATCGCCCCCAGTATGGCTGTGGGTTTTACCATCAACCATATCGCTGCCGTCGTACTGCTGGTGGTGGGCGGGTTGCTGTGGATCATGGACTACCGCATTCCCTTTGTCCTGGGGGCCCTCTTCAGCTTGGTATCACTTTTTGTTGTGCAGAAAATACCGCCGCGCTGAAAGCAAGTTTTAACTTCATCTACACTTGTGGTACACTGAAGTGTCCCTGGTTCAACCTTTCCAAGGTGGCCTGCACCCGAATGGTGGTATGTGGAAGAGAAGATTAAAATACGCCTCGTTGAGCAATTATTCAAAATCGCCCTCATTATGCTGGTAGTTATGATCGGTTACGAGGCCCTGAAACAGTTGATTTTCCCTGATATTTCCACATACCATCACCATCCTGTTTACGACCCTGCTGGCCATATTGATTTCCTATTTCGTTCTGCAACGGTTGCACATTGACTATGAAATTCGCCATGTCTATGCACAATCAAGCGCGGTACCCTGACAACTGGATGTGGAAGACTCCCTGAGCATCATACATTCCTTTGAGAATGGGGCGATAAAAAACCGGTTTAGATTCCGATATCGTAATTCTGGATGCAGACAGCTGACCGTTTCAGATACCGGTTTCATGGATCGAAGAAACCCCGTACGGTATTGCTTTGGGCACCGAGTTTCAACGTAGTGGAAACAAAGTTGTTCATGTAGGCGTTCGGGTACGGTTCGGCGCTGTTTTCAGCAGGATCGACAATAAACAACAGGTGTAGAAAATCGCTCCCTCGCGGCACTTTGAGGGTGACGGCTTTCTCGATGTGCTTGATTCCGCCGCCGGGCCCAATATAATGGCTGCCCAGGGATATCTTTGTAGTTTTGTTTACGTACAGGTTGCAGTCAAATGCCTTCCCGGTACATCCATTGTTGCCGATCACAAACCCCATTTTGGTCTGAATGCTGTCTTTCGAAACCCAGTTCAGATCCGCCGGATCAATCATTGTCTGATAACCGTTGGTGAGGGTGTAAGTCTTTGTTTTCCCCGTAAGACTGATGGATTCGCGAGATATGGCATCCGGTTTATCCGTCATGCAGATATGTGCCCCCAAACTGTCATTGCTGCTGTTGCTGTCGGTGCCATCCGTTCCCATGTATACTGTTGTCCAAAACGGGGCTTTAGCGGGGCGGTTGTTGTAGCAGCAGAAAGTGGTGAATGGGTATGACAGCATGAATAAAGGAACCTCAATAACCTGGTTTTGGTTCAGGTTGACCGCCTGGGTGACTTTACCGCTGCCGGATACTCGCGGTGGCCAAGAAAATCCCTTCACGCTATTGGATGATCCTTTTTCGCTGTGGGTAATATAAATAGTGCCATTGTAGGCTTTTCCGTAATTTTTAATGTAGGCCACCACGGCTTGTTTCCCATCCCACTTGACGGCCTCCACGCCCAGGTCGATATCCGGCGGCACAAGCCAGCCGCTGCCTGGGGAAGACATCCCGTGTTTGTCCTTGATTTCGATCTGTACCGTGTCGGAAAGATAGCTCGTATCCTTGGAGACCACCGTGAGGTTATAGATACCTTCTCCAAGGCCAGGCGATACGGTGTATTTGTGATTGCCAGAGTATATCGCATTCTTGGCAACCCAGATGAACATGGGATATGCTACCATCGGATCTCCGGGATTCTGCGGTGGTTGGGTGACCTTGACCGGAGTAAGATAGATACCGAAGGCATCGCTGCAGGTTTTTTGAGCGGTTTTCCATTTTATCGTAACATCTTCATGAATATACCACTGCTGATTTTTTGCCGGGCTCTGGATGGTGAGTGACTGCCCGTTGGTTGTAAAAACACCGCTTTCGCCCATAACCTTGTG
>CAZKYZ010000374.1:0-4093 GCA_964557055.1 uncultured Desulfobacterales bacterium | reverse complement strand
TTTTGGGGCAATGGCAATATGGTCACCCAGACTGTCCGGGCCTTCCCAGGCGATCTGGAACACTGAGCCCACCGGTACACTTTCCGGGGCATCGAGGGTGGCCGTGCCGGGGTCCTCCACCACCGGCGGGGGCAACTCCTGTACTTTAGCCACTGTGGCAAACAGGGCTTCCCGCAAAGAGCCGGCGTTGTCGGCCGTCAGGAAAAGACCGCCGGTTTTGTCGGCCATGCAGCGCAGGCGTCCCTGCTCTTCTTCGGAAATGTCAAAACCGATGACATGAATGGTGAAATCGACACCGGTTTTGGCCAGTTCAGCAGCTAGTTCACAGGGGTCGACGTTGCAGGTTTCCAGGCCGTCGCTCACCAGTATAACTGTAGCTCTCTCTTCGACGTGGCGCAGGGCCATGGCAGCCTGCCTCACGGCTTCGCTCAGGGGGGTTTTGCCTTTTGGATTGATGGCCGCCACGCTGGCCTTCATGGCCGCAGGGTTGTGGGGGCCCACCGGGATAACCATTTCGATATCTTCGCAGTCCCCTTTGCGGCGGTGGCCATAGACCGTCAGGCCGGTATGAAAATTGGCCGGGATTTCATCGATAAGATCGGCCATTACCTCTTTGGCGATGGCAATTTTGGGTTTGCCGTCGATCTGGCCCCACATGGAACCGGATGCGTCCAGAACAAGGACCATGCGCGGGGAATCGGAATTTTGAGAAACCGGTTTTGCTGTCGGCGTTACTTCCGGTTTCGGCGGCGGGACAGGGCCGGGTGCAGGGGGCTGCGCTGCGACAGCCGGGTCGGGAGTCTCCTTGGGGGCGGGCGGCGCAGCCGGCACCGCAGCGGTTGAACCAGGAGAATTCGCCTGCTCAGCCGGTATTGCTTCTTTTGGTACCGGGGCTTTGGCCCATGAAGGCGGTATCGTGCCGGCTTTTTCGGGCTGCTCGACCCGGGCCACCAGGCCGCCTTCCAGTACGGTAATATGGACACCCCCGATACCTTGTTCCTTTTCGAATTGCCAGGTTTTCGATTCCCCGTTGGCCAGGAGAAGTTCTTCGCGTTTGATTTCCTGTTGCTCATAAGCGGTCCCACCGCCATCCATTGGTTTTTCGATGGTTTTGGACAGAATCAACGTTCCGCGGGAGCTCTTGCCGTCCTCGGGATTGTCAGTGATGGTCATGCGGGCGGCTTTGCGGTGTTCAATGGTGAATCCCCTTCCGGAATTGGATTTCAGTTCGACAAATTTAAGGACGATTCCCTCAGGGGCTTCTACCAGTGTGGCGTTGACAATTATCTGCCCGGATCCGGCCCGCACCACAATTTCGTCGGCCTCTGAAGGGGATTCTTTCTGGGTCTTGCGGCCGCCGCCGGCATAACCGGTCACGTCCTTCAATGGCTTTCCGTCCTTGAATGCCGTGGAACTGAATGAGCCGTTTGTGCCGGAAAGGCTCTTGACATCCAGCTGAATGTTAAAATCCTGCACCGGGCGTATGCGGATAATATCGCCTTCGTTCAGTGTCTTTTCAAAAGGCGGCTGGGCAACGGGTGCGGCAGCGATATCTGCAGCCCAGTTCGGCGGCGCTATGGGCATGGATTTCACCAGTTTCAAACCGTCCGGGAGGTCGAAAAAGGAAGGAGCTATTCCGTGGTCGCGGATGTTCTGCAGCTCTATGGTCCTTCCGTCATTGGCATTTACCAGCCTGATGGGAAAATTGTGGACGCCGGACACCCAGGCCGTCATCACGTCCTGGCCCTGAGTGGACAGGATCTGCTTTTCACAGGCGATCCCGTTAACGGTTTCGCTGCCGGCAGACCGTGATTCGTACTTTTCGAGCATGAACTGATAAGCCTCGAAAGGGTTGCTCGTCAGGCTGAGCATATCGCTGTTCTCCATTTCCAGATAAACGCTTTCGGAAGGGACCAGCAGGCGGGTTTTTCCACTTTCCCGGTCCACAAGAACGGTGAGTGACTGTCCATCCTCGGTTATCTCCAGGCGGTATCGGTGGTCCAGCAGGAAAAACTTGTTGATTTCGGTTTTGCCGTCTCGGGTTTCCACCATATCGGCCGAAAATCCCGCTGCCATTGCCTGGCCGGCAAAGAGCAGAAAAAGAATCAGGACTGCTGTAATTGTCATCCGAGAACTGTTTAACGGTTGATTTCGCATGGAAGCCTCCCTGTTACATTGGATGATGACCATTGGAACGTGGGACTGAATTTTTTAAGAAGAAATGCTTGCCGGTTTCCGGTGTTATGCGTCTGGACCATACTGTGGCACAAAAAACATCACGAATAAAGTTACAAATACGAATTGGATCCAGATTTTTATCGGGAGGGAACAAAAAAACGGGTTGATTCGTCGTTTTCGTATTCCTGCGACGGCGAGATTCGGCTGGTTTTGTGCGAAACTGCCGGTGGCTTGGACATCTTACGGCAGCCGGTTCCAGTGTCGCCGCTGTCCGCAAACTGTTTTTTTCATCCATCACTTTTTGCCACATCAGACCGGTGATATTGTCCGTGACTGTCCCATCTCTGTTATCGGTGTAGGAAGGCTCGTTTCGCTGTTCATGAGAAATTCCTGTAAAAATAGCGCGCATTTTCGCCCATCTTCTTGAATGGGGAAAATCTCTGGCCGGAAGATATATCAAAGATTTGATTTTAAGGCATGGCCGATGAAAGTGCTGGATTTATTCCTGCTGATCCGAAGTTTTAGGCGCCTGCCCAGTTTCTGCCATGACATTTCGCCCCGGGCGCGTTTTCTCAAATTGAAATAATGAGAAATAACCTTCATTCCCGGAGATATACCCTTAATCTCCCGGTTGACCAGGTTATGCTCATTCAGCGTTTCCAGCAGTTCTTTGGGTTTGATAAACATTTCCCAAACATGGACATTCGGATCGAGAAAGGCAGTACTTTTCCACTCCTGCATGATTTTAATCATGACAAACTTGCTGATGGCGGTTCTGTTGATGGTATCGTAAAAAAAGACACCACCGTTTTTTAAAACGCGGGATATTTCTTTGATAATCTGTCGGTAGTTGCCCACATGTTCCAGAACATCGCAGCAGCAGACAAAATCGAATGTGTCGGGTTCAAACGGCAGATCTTCTCCACAGCCTTCCATATATTTTATTGTTGATTTCCAAAAGAATCTCCGGTTTTAACAATTTCCCATTCACAGGGGGCATTCATGAATTTCAGTCTTTTTGTAGACGATACAGATAAGCGGATCGGTTCAATCAGTCAGCAACAGCATTTTATCCAGAAGCTCAGCGATGGAATTCACGGTAGCCTGGTCCCAGGCCGCACCGGAAGATTCTTTCATTTTCCCAATATTATAAAAGGCGCCCACGAGGAACATAGCAGCAAGATCACCGCCGCTGTATTTGTCTTTGGAGGAGGCCCGGGTTGGAACCACCAGCAGCTCCTGGCCGGAACGGTCCCGGATGGTATAGTCCACCGCAATATCCATGACGTTGCCGTATAGATGTTCAGCACGATATTCCAGGCCTTAAAATCGACGTCACCGACCAGGTCATGATCGCCCCTATTTTCGGGGAGCGTATTGGCAAAAGAGGTTTCACGAAACACCTGCCCCAGGACATTCAACAAGGTGTTTTTCAGTGCGGGTCCCCCGCATAAACATAGGTGTCCGCAAATGGATCCGGTTTAAAACGGATAACACGCTCGGCCTGTTCACTCGGCATTACCAGCAGTATTTTCTTGTCAAACTTCGAATTCGGTGGATTTGACAGGTCATATCCCTGCCGCAACGGTACATTGTGGCTGCAGCCAACCGTCAACGATACCAGAACAGACAATCTCAATAAACGAATCATGCTCACAAACAGCCTCCCTGTAAAATAAGTTTAATCCTCAAAACAGTCACTATCCGGTTATGCCAGTTGCTATACACCCAACAGAGGGGGGCTTCTTGAATTGCGAATATTCGCTTTGCTATTTTTTTCATAAACGCCGGTGTTTACGGAACCGACAGATCTTTCCGAAATGCCACAACCATGCCGGCAATCTGATAACCAAGTTTTCGATGGATCGCTTTATTGGTTTTGTCTTTGAGGTCCGTGTCCGACGCCATTTCCGTG
>CAZKYZ010000373.1:0-4094 GCA_964557055.1 uncultured Desulfobacterales bacterium | reverse complement strand
GCTATGTTGAATAAATCCTGACTGGCTACGCCATTACTCCAAAAGAGCGAAAACGCCGCTCCGGACCAAAAGATGCCGTTTGTGGACGGACACCAAAGTGCCCATTGCGTTAAAGGGATCACAGTACAGCGGAAAGCCGCGATCTGTTTTTATGCTTTTTGTTACGGGGGTGCCCATATGAAACTCGAAGTCATATCCAAGAAGCCGGAACATCCATCTCACCAGACCCCCCTCCTGTTTATCCATGGCGCCTGGCATGGTGCCTGGTGCTGGGAAAAGTATTTTTTGCCTTATTTTGTGAAGAGAGGTTTTGATTGTTATGCCATGAGTCTGAGAGGACACGGCGTAAGTGAAAAACCGCTTCATTCGAGATGGATGCGGATAACGGACTATGTGGAAGACATTAAACAGGTGGTTGACGGACTTGTCCAAAAACCGGTATTGATCGGTCACTCCATGGGAGGTTTGGTTGTCCAGAAATACCTGGAAGAAAACAAGGCCCCAGCGGCTGTTTTGCTGGCCTCGGTTCCCCTGAAAGGCGTTTTTAAGACCGCTCTTCGGATTGCCCGCCGCCATCCAATTGCTTTTTTAAAAGCCAACCTGACATGGCGGCTGTACCCGATTATCGGTACGCTCGAACGCACCAGGGAAGCTTTTTTTTCCCATGATATTTCTTCTCGTCGGCTGCATCAGTATTTCAGCCTGATGCAGGACGAATCCTATCTGGCTTTTCTGGACATGATGTTTTTCAGTCTGCCCAAGCCTGAACATGTTTCCACAAACGTGCTGGTTCTGGGGGCTGAAAAGGATACGATATTCCATGTGGAGGAGATTGAAGAAACGGCGGCGGCCTATAATCAGACGGCGGAGATATTCAGCGGAATGGCACACGATATGATGCTGGAAAAGGGGTGGCAGCTGGTGGCGGACAGGATAATCCAATGGCTTGAGGTGCAGGATCCGGGCGAACCGTAACGCTGCAAAAGTTGGAAGGCTTCAGAGCCAAGGCCAGGCCGTATTCGTTGTAAGGTGGTTGTGCAAAAGCGTTCCGCCCTTCGTACGATTTTGTATACAACCACTTATACCATTCCCTTTTACAATCGCTGAGGCCGTCTCGGACTATCATTTATGGACGGACAATAAGTATACCTGCGCGATTCCGGCCATGCGCAGAGACGACACCTATGAAAAAAAAACTGTCCTATGAAGAGCTCGAAAAACGGGTGGATGCGCTGGAGAAAGCGGCTGCCGACGGCAGGAAAATGGAAGCAGCGCTGCTCACGGAGAAAAACTTTTTTGACTCGCTGATCGACAGTCTTCCCGGAATTTTCTATCTTTTTGATGATGACGACAATTTTTTGCGGTGGAACCGTAATCTTGAAACCGTTAGCGGATATTCTGCAGAAGAGATATCCAGGATGTCTCCGCTTGACTTCTTCAGCCAAACGGACAGGCACCGGGTAGCAGAAAGCACCCATGCCGTGTTCGTTAACGGGAAATCAATGATAGAAGCTGATTTTGTATCAAAAGACGGCCGAAAAACCCCATATTATCTGACGGGAGAACGGGTCAGTATAAACGCTAAGAACCATCTTGTCGGCATGGGGGTAGATCTGAGCAGCCGCAAGAAAGCGGAAGCGGCCTTACGGGACAGTGATCGAAAAGTGCGAGCGCTTTTCGATCATACATTCCAGTTTATCGGCCTGATGACGGTTAACGGAATCCTGTTGGAAGCGAATCGGGCATCTTTGGAACTCGGCGGCTTCGGTCCGCAGGATGTTTTGGGGAAACCGTTCTGGGAGATTCCCTGGTGGTCTCATTCCATTGATTTACAAGAAAAAGTGAAGACTTCCATCCACCAAGCCGCAGGTGGAAAATTTGTGCGCTTTGAAGCGTATTATCCGGGTCCCGACGGCAGCAACCGCTATATTGATGTTTCCATAAAACCGGTGATGGACGAGAACGGAAGCGTCTGTTATCTGATACCGGAAGGCCGTGACATCACCGACCGAAAAAATACAGAGAAGGCGCTGACGGAAAGTGAGGAAAAATACCGAATGCTGGTGGAGAATGCCAGTGATGCCATTTTTATTGCCCAGGATGAAGTAGTAAAGTTTGCCAATCCCATCACGGAAGCATTGACAGGCTATTCCGAGGCGGAACTGGCGGCCATTCCCTTTGTCAATCTGATTCATCCGGAAGACAGGCAGCTGGTTCTAGACCGGCACAAGCAAAGACTGTCCGGGAAAGTTTTGCCGGCCATCTATTCTTTCAGAATTTTCAACAAGGCCGGAGAAACGTCTTGGGTGCAACTCAATACAGTCCTGATTGTATGGGAAAAGAGACCGGCCACCCTCAACTTTCTTCGGGATATAACCCGGTTGCGGCGGATGGAAGAGCAACTCCACGCTGCTCAAAAAATGGAGGCCCTGGGGACTTTGTCCGGTGGAATTGCACATGATTTCAATAACTTATTAATGGGAATCCAAGGGAATGCTTCTCTGATCGTCCATAACAAAGATTCATCGCATCCGGATTACGGGAAAGTAAAAAATATTGAAAAGTACATTCAGAACGGAGCCGCGCTGACCCGTCAGCTTCTCAATCTGGCCAAGGGCGGTAAATATGAGCTAAAATCGCTTGACCTGAATGAATTGCTTGAGGAAACTTCGCAAATGTTCGGCCGCACCCGAAAGGATATCCATATTCAAAAAAGGTACCAGGAAGACATATGGCCCATAGAGGCGGACCCCGGACAGATACGGCAGGTGTTTTTAAACATATATGTAAATGCCGGGCAAGCAATGCCGGACAGCGGAGAGATGGTTCTGGAAACCCGCAATGTGATATTGGAAAAATCCCATCTGGCGTCTTTTGAGTTGGCCCCGGGAAGATATGTGAAAGCGTCGGTAAAAGATACGGGCAGCGGGATGGATGAAACCGTCAAAAAGAGAGCCTTTGAACCGTTTTTTACGACCAAAGGCCTGGGCAGTGGGACAGGTCTGGGGCTGGCTTCTGCCCATGGTATTGTAACCAATCATAAAGGGGCTATCCATATTGACAGCCGTGTCGGTGCAGGGACGGTTATCAGCATTTATATGCCGGTTTCCGGAAAAGGGGTGGTAAAGGAGACGGTGTTGCCCCGGGAAGTGCTGCGAGGATCCGAAACTGTCCTTGTCGTTGATGATGAAGAGATGATCGTCGACATCGGCGAGCAGCTGCTGAACGAATTGGGATACCGTGTTTTGAAAGCCCAAAGTGGGGCGGAAGCCGTTGATATCTACCAAAAGCAGATGACGGCAATCGATATTGTTCTGCTGGATGTGATCATGCCCGGAATGAGTGGTACAGAAATCTATGACCGGCTAAAAAAGATAAACCCTGCTGTTAAGGTCCTTCTTGCCAGTGGTTACAGCCTGGAAGGCCATGCCAAAGAAATACTCAACAGAGGCGGCAATGGTTTTTTACAGAAACCGTTCAACATTCAGGAACTGTCCGCCAAATTGAGAGAAATACTAAAGGCCTGACAGATATGAAAATCAAACAACAGCGAAACATGGTAATCCTGACATCCGTCCTGCTGCTGGTTACTGTTGCCGTTGCCCAGGACAGACGTTTTGAGAATGGCCGACGGCCTTCTCGCGGAATCGTTGTCGCCGGAATAGCGGTTGAGGTCGAGGTGGCGATAACACCGGCGGAAAGAGCCCAGGGACTCATGTACCGGGAGCATCTGGTTGAAAATGGAGGCATGTTGTTCATCTATCCCTATCCTCAGGAACTTCGGTTTTGGATGCGCAATACACAAATCCCTCTGGATATAGCCTTCATTGATCACGAGGGAATAATTATTTCCATTCAAGCCATGGATCAGACCGAAAGCGACGACCATACGGTTTCACCTGCACCGGCCCTGTATGCGCTGGAGATGAATCTCGGATGGTTCCAAAAAAACGGTGTGGGGGTGGGGGATCAAGTCGACTTTTAGCCCGGGTATTTCATGAAATATCCGGGCTATGGCAATGCGGGCGGCTCTTTTTCGAGCCTTTTTAATGCGATCTGCAGCGGTTTTTCCCCGAAGAGGTGGATGTCCCGCT
>CAZKYZ010000372.1:1282-4097 GCA_964557055.1 uncultured Desulfobacterales bacterium | reverse complement strand
CATCTGGAAAAGTTGAATGCCAATGTCTGGTTCGATAACGTTGAACTGGCGGCGCTCCAGATGGTGGGGCAGGAAACGGTTCGGTATGTCCGCAATATCCTCAAATATTATACGGCTTACCGGCTGTCGTTTGAGGAGGTAGGCCGCCGGGACGATAAGCACAAAGAGCTTACCGGTTCAAAATTGTAAAAGCGATTACGAGGCAATGGCCGTGACGAATGGCAACACCGGTCGGTATTGCGGGTTCGCATGATTACCATACAACATCCGTTTTGGGAGGCAACCTATGAAAAACAGCAGATTCCGGAATCCTCACCTTTCCATCATCGCTATAGCACTAATCTTGACCGGGTGCATCACTCTGGACGGCGGAGGGTTCGCCCCGGCGGGGGATGAGACCAGTCAGGGGTTGAAAGAGGCCCTGACCATCGGCACCGGCAATGCCGTCGCCAGTGTGTCCCGCCCGGACGGGTACTACCGAAACCCGTTGATTCGTATCATGCTGCCGGAGTCCGTGCAGAAGGTGGAGAAGGCGCTTCGCTTTGCCGGGTACGGCCGAGAGTTGGACGATTTCGATATGAGCATGAACCGGGCTGCGGAACGGGCGGCCCCGGCCGCCAAGAGTATGTTCTGGAACGCCATTAAGCAGATTCGTTTCGCCGACGCCTGGCAGATATTAAAGGGCCGTGAAAACGAAGCCACTCTCTACCTCAAAGATAAGACATACGGCCGCCTTGAAACAGCCTTTAAACCGATTGTCAACACCGCCATGTCGGAGGTGGGGGTCACCCGCCGATATCAGGAGATCGAAAACACGGTGCGGTCGATCCCGTTCACCGACATGATCCAGTTCGACCTGGATCAATACGTTACCGATCGGTCCCTGGACGGTCTTTTTCTCATGCTGGCGAAAGAGGAGAAGCGTATTCGTGAAGACCCGGTGGCCCGGGTGACGGAACTTCTGCGGAAGGTGTTCGGAAGTAACTGATGGCGAATTCCGGATGTCGAATCAAGCCCGGCATTGAGGGATTCGCCTGATTCGTTGCCATGTTAACAACCCTGAGACCTGAGAAGGAAAGCAGACTGTTGAGGTAGCCCCTGTGAAAAAGATACTTGCCATTATCGGTTCCCCGCGCAAGCTGGGAAATTCCGAGCTCATGGCCAAAGAGATTTCCCGGAATATCCCTGTCCCCCATGAGCTGACACTTCTGCGGCTGACGGAATTTGACATCAAACCCTGCACGGGCTGTTATTCCTGCCTGTTCACGGACCGCTGCATCATCGATGACGACTATGCCATCGTGGCCGCAGCCATCCTGGAGGCCGATGCGCTTATCGCGGTATCGCCGACGTATTTTCTGGGGCCCACCGCGGTTTTTAAAAAGATCAGTGACCGCGGTCTGGCCATGTACACCCATGCCGAGAAACTGTGGGGCAAACCCGCCATTGGGGTGGGCATTGCGGGCCTGGAAGGCAAGGAGGGCTATACCCTGCTGGGCATCGAAAACTTTTTAAAGTCCCTGCTCACAGAGATCCGTCATGTCACGATGGTGTACGGCGCGTTGCCCGGCGAGATTTTCATGAACGAAAAAAACCTGTCTGCCGCGGCGGAACTGGCAGGAATTCTGCTGGAAGGCGCCGTAGAACCGGATCAGCCCCACTGCCCCCTGTGCGGCGGGAGCACCTTTCGTTTCCTGGGGGGCGACCGGGTACGCTGCATGCTGTGCAGCAACGAGGGCAGCCTCGACATGAAAGAAAATGTGCCCCGGGTTGACATCCGCAGGGGTGAACACGACCTCTTTCTGACTCTGGAGGACGCCATGAAACACAAGGAATGGCTCATGGGCATGAAGTCGAAATTCCTGGCCAACAAGGAACAGCTGAAAAAAATTTGCCTTGACTATCGCAAAGAGGGTGTTTGGATCAAGCCCGAATCCATTTAGAATCGATTTTTCCTGGCGCAATACGCGCCTAATGATAAACATATGTTTTGCACTATTGTTCGATCGTTATTGAGGAACTGCCTGTGAACCAGGACATGCTGATTGTATTCGGGGTCCTTGCCGGTGCGGTGATTGCCAAGGAAGCCCTGAAGACCGGCGGCAGCGTCTGTACCCTTGTCCTTGAGAAAGGCTACATGACCCAGGAGAAGCTGGACGACATGCTGCGCCCGGAAAATATGACGGATCCCCGGGAAATTCCCAGGTAAGCATCAATACGGAAATGTTTCGAGTATAACGAAACAGATGCAAAAATGAAAAATGTTTAAAAAATGATGGTCTCCGGCACGGATGATTATTTCGCCGGGGATTTTTCCGACCCTATCGTCTCTTCTTTCAACTCGGGAATGTTGTCGGGAAGTCGTTTTTCTCCGATAAAGATGGTGGGGGCCTCTCCAGTATCTGCGTCCATCCTGTGGGGATTATTTTCTCACCATTTTTGCCATGTTTTTCTGGACATATCTCATAAATATTTTTATATTCTGATGACAATTTGATTCATTCTCAATAAGGTGGTTCCTTTCCTGTTTGATCTTTCAATTCAATTATCTCAGCTTGCGATCTGGGAAGAAAGGATCAGAAATGAAAAAAATTACAACTGTTTATCTACTTATTATCATCCTTTGTTCCGTATCATCCGCTATGGCAGCCTCATTCTCCGCAGACATTGTAATGGAAAAGAACGGAAAAACGGAAACCGGAAAATTTTATCTTTTAAATCGATACTACCGGTTGGAAATTCTGGAAAATGGAAAACCGATGGTAATAATAGCGGATACAGAAAAAAACGTACACTACGTTCTCAACATGGAGGA
>CAZKYZ010000372.1:0-1272 GCA_964557055.1 uncultured Desulfobacterales bacterium | reverse complement strand
CTCGCTTTTGATCATTGCTCTGCGATTGCTTTGGAATCCTTTCCGAAGACCCATTCAAGGCATCCGAATATATGGTTTCCAAATACGGGAGCAAGGTCGAAGGCACTGAAAAAATAAATGGAATTGACTGTGACAAGCAAGCGGTAATTGTTCAGGATACAAAGATCCATTCGAGATGGTTTTCAAATGAGCTGGAATTTTCTGTAAAATTAGTTTCGTATGAGGGGAAACAGGCATCCTATGTCACCGAGCTGAAAGCCATTAAGAATATGGATTTAGCGATGGATTTGTTTACGCCGCCGGATGATTTCAAGCAGGTGGAAGAACCCGGGGCGGCTGAAAAACGAAAACGTGAAGTGGAAAGTGAAAAAGAAACAGCATTTCCCGGCCTGACCACGACAGAATCCGTCCAAAGCCCCTGTTATGTCAAAATTGCCGTCGGCGGTGAGCTGCACATTCCCATCGATACCGACCGGGAAGCGTATCTGGAAATTAAAAACGAGGCAGATGGCGAATCCGTGTATACCGTATTGGAGTACCAAAACGGAAAGCCGAGGGAGGGGTACGAAGCAACGCCGTGGAAGCTTGAAAGAAAAGGGTATCACAAAAACTGGGAATTCAATGACGAGTTTTGGCAAAACACACCATCTCGTTTGGTGGATGAGGTACGGATAAAGGTGGATAAAGGGATGGTTTATGCCAACCTGAGCCAGACAGGAGCAGATCGCAAGGATTTCTATAATCGTGGAAATTTGCAAAACGGTGCCATCGTTGATTCCAAAAGGTCTCTTGCCATGCGTATTACCGGGGACAATCCCTTCGGCGATCAGACTTCGGGAAAATTCTGGATAGAATACGAGGCGGGGGGCACTTCAGAAGCAATTTCTTTCACTGTCGAAACCGGCAAGACAAAAACGTGGGATTACCCTGCGGATAAAGGGGTCAAAGCCGTGTCCGTGTTGATTTCGCAAGGCGATGGCCGGGCCAAGATCAGCCTGATTCAGCCGCCGGTTCTCCAAAAAGCCGCCGCGGAACAGCCAGCGGTTAAAAAAATGCCAACGCCAACACCAACCTACGCACCCAAAGCCGTAACCCAGTTTACCGTTACCCATCCAGCCGGGACTGGAAAACCGCTCACACCCGGCAAAGACCTGACCATTACCGTCACAGGCGTCTCCGCTGACGCTTCCGGTGAGATCTTTTTGCACACCGACCGCAAAAAGACCGAACAGGTCGATGCTTTCAAATTCAAATTGAAAAAGGACCAGGCGG
>CAZKYZ010000371.1:0-4109 GCA_964557055.1 uncultured Desulfobacterales bacterium | reverse complement strand
AAACAACAGTGATGTTTTGAAGCCTTGTTTCGGTATTGACGGCGTGTCCTGAGACCGGGAAAAAGCAATAAAGCATTAAGGATACAAACAGCAACCATGAATTTTTTTGGATATTCATATTCTGAACTTTTTCGATTCTTGCATTATGGTTAAATTTTCTCGAACTTAAGATTAGTGAGACTATTGTGAAAGTATAAAAGATTGAATCAGGGAAGTGGAAGTGGAAGTGTGTTTTAAATTCAGTTCAAGTCCGGCTCATAATTCTAAGAAGTCTATCAGAAAATTATGAAAACCACAAGATGTGGCTATTTCAAGATCGATGCAGAAGATTTGATATGTTCTGAAATGTCTCCCACAAACCAAATATTGGGCAAGTAACGATAGATAATCACCAGCTCTACCAAATCACTGATACCACCATTCGTAGCCGTCAAATTGAGGTAAATCATCCGATACCATATCGTCAAGATATCTTCTTCTTTTGACAGATTAAGGATTCAGCAATTTTTTTCCTTCGTGAACACTGAGTTGCGATGCTTTTGTGAAAACAATCAATATTCAAAAACGGTACTCCCGATAGTTTTTATAGAGCACCTTCCCACGCATTTCCCCATTTCTCCAGATAAAGCAGGTCTGCCAGGTCTTTTCGTGGTCGGGGTCCCGGTTGTTCGGCACCATACCCTACGGTTATAACCGCAATGACATACTTGTCGGGGGGAACGGAAAGCACCGGTCGAATATCCTCCTGAGAAAAATAGGCAACCCAACAGGTGGATAGCCCCATGTGCTCGGCCTGCAAGACCATGTGTTCGGTGGCGATGGCCGTGTCCCGAATGATCTTCTTTACATCCACTTCCGGACTCTGTTCATCGATGACCCTGCCGTCGTCCGTAATGCCGCGGGCTGACAGGTCGGCCACAGCTGCAATAAATACCGGTGCTTCCGCCATCCATCTCTGGTTGTGAGACACCCGCACAATTTTTTCTTTCATTTCATCGGACCGAACAACGATGAATCTCCACGGTTGCACGTTATTGCCCGAGGGTGCCAGTCGGGCGCTCTCCAGAATCAACCGGATGAATGCATCAGACACCTCCCTGTCCTGATACTTCCGGACACTTCTTCTGTTCGCAATCGGGGTCAGCAGCGCCATGGGTACTCCTTTCCGGAACGTTTAGCTTATCTGGCTTTTCCTATCCAAGTATATAGCGTACCGAATCAAAAGTCGAGGAGACCTGCCCCCGATCGGTCAGAAAACAATTTGCCGGAGGCTGCCTTTGTGATCTATATGCGGAATCACCACCGATCCTTTCCGCAAAGGGATTTATTCATCCCCCGACAGCACATCCTTTCCGCATTTCGACGCAACAGATGGTTCCATTTTTGCGCTGCAACCGCACCCGCATATGACCACTGCCTGCCGAAGGTCAGGGTATAAACGGCACTTTCGGATTGAAAACGGCCCATATCTGTAGTAATGTGGTTGATACCGGCAGCAGCTTCGCGTGCGAAAAAAAACGCATACCCATGCAGCGCTTACCGATCCGGACAACATCCGTATTCAAAAACGATGCCGGAAATTTGCCATAAGCCGGACCTGTGCAACCAAGACGTTAATTTATTATGAAAGACGAAATCCATATCATCACGATGCTGGTGGAAAATGAACCGGGTGTGACCGCCCGTGTATCCGGCCTCTTCGCCAGCCGGGGGTACAACATCGAAACCATCTGCGGTGCCCCCACCGCAAACCCCGCCATGTCCCGGATTACCATTACCACCAAAACCAATCCGGAACGCTTCGAACAAATCATGAAGCAGGTGCGACGCCTGATCAATGTTATCAAAGTCCGGGACATGACCGGAGATGAGGCCGTTAAACGCGAGATGGCCATTATCTGCGTGGAAGCAAAGCAGAAAGACCGCCCGGAGATTCTTAGAATTGTCGAAACGTTCCGGGCGAAAATCGTCGACACCGGAGCAAAACATTACATTATCGAGGCCTGCGGCCGTCAGGAAAAAATCAACGCCCTGCTGCAGCTGCTGGAACCCATGGGCATCAAGAAGCTGGCCCGTTCCGGAGTTCTGGCTCTCTACCGTGAACCGGAATAACGGACGCCCTCCAATATCACCGCAGGAATCATAACGACTTTTTTTGAGATGATCGATAATTGTAAAATATGTGCGGGCACCCTTTTTTGCGGTTTGCTACCCGGGTACGTATTTCAAATGAAGGCTGAAATAGATTACAATGGAAAAAAAAGAGGCCACAAACGGGGTTAAAAACCAGGCCAGAAGGATGGATTGCAGTGTTTGGCGGCTCACCGTATTGACGCCTTTCACCAGGCCGACCCCAATGACACTGCCGATAACGGCCTGAGAGGTGGACACCG
Organism: uncultured Desulfobacterales bacterium; assembly: GCA_964557055.1. Classification (GTDB taxonomy): domain Bacteria; phylum Desulfobacterota; class Desulfobacteria; order Desulfobacterales; family CAZKYZ01; genus CAZKYZ01. Next base: position 1,716 of record CAZKYZ010000371.1, on the reverse strand, counting down.
GTACACCTATCAATGTATAAAAATGGACGGTTATCGCCAGGGAAAGAACCACAATCAGGGCCGAGAAAGGGTCCAACCGAACGAGTTTTCTACCGACCGTCTCCATCACCGGCCGGCTGTAGGTAAGGATGCCGAAAGCAATGCTGGCACCACCGATGAGTGTGGCCTCCAGGACATTGATTGTGCCCGCCCCAACAAATACAGCAGTAACATTGGCGACATTGTTGGCACCCAGGGAGTAGGAGCCATATATGCCCGCCAGAATCATCATTGCCCGGATAAAACTGTCCGCCTTGAAGACACTCAACTGCATACGGTTGTACAACCGTCTCAGAACCAGGTATAAGAAGACAGCAACAACAGCACCCCCCACCGGGGTCCCCACCCAGCAGATCGCCACCTTCCCGAGACCGTCCAGGTTGAGCTGACGGTTCATGATGCCAATGCCCATGATCGCGCCCACCACAGCCTGTGAGGTGGAAACCGGGAGCCCCAAAACCGTCATGATGGTAACGCATAAGGCTGCTGAAACAGAGATGACCACCGCTTCTTGCAGGTTCATCTGCGTCAACCCCTGCAGTGTTTCAATGCCGGCACGCCCGGAGACAACGGCACCAATAATCACAAAAACAGAGGCCAGCACAGCAGCCGTCCAGAATTTGACCATCCGGGAAGAAACGGCAGCCCCGAATACATTGGACGCATCGTTGGCGCCCAGGGACCACCCCAGGAAAACACCCCCCAGCAGTGAAACCATCAGACCCGCCTTTTCATGCGAACAATGTTGATTCGCTTGGATACCCGGTCGGCCTGATTGGAGATGTCGCCGATCTGGATCACCAGGTCCTTGATCTGAAGCTTTAGAAAAGGATCGATATCCGAATCGAAGATTTTGGTCAATATCCCCCGCTCCAGATGATCACAATGGCTTTCGTGGGTATCGATAACGGACATCAGGGCCCGAATGCCGTCTCCTTTTCCCAGCAAGTTCGTTACCTGCTTCACCACGAGGTCACAGCATTCGAAGCTGATATTGGCCAATTCCTGAATATCATTTACCAGGAATTTCGGAATTTCTATCTTCTGGGTCTGAAAGGTGTACAGAACCAGCTCAAATTTATGCGGGATCCGGTCGACGGCATCCATCAACCCACGAATATCACCGCGCGAATCGGGGATGAGGGCCTTGCCGTACATGAGTTCATTGATCTCCGCCATGATGTCATCGGCTTTGGATTCGAACTTATGGGTCTGCTTGATCAAGAATTCGAAATTTTCGCACTGCGGCATCTCCAAACACTCGTTGAAAGCCCGGGAAAAATTTTCCTGAACCAACCGAAAGGTTTCCAGATATTTGAGGATAAGTGTTTCGATTGTGGTTTCTTTTTTAAACAGGAAGTTCAACATGCCGTCACCCCGTATTCTTTTCCATGTCCGTCGCTGGATATCAAGTTACATTCTTCTCTTCCGGATCCGCTTCACTCGGTTTTTCTACGTCAATACAAAGGCAGTCGGGTTTTCCCCCGATCCTTCATCACGATCTTTATATCAGCCGGGTTCCGCCTGTAAGGGAAGGGTTTGCAGGCTAAACCCTATCGTTGCATAAAAAACATGGCGAAGAGAGTTAAGGTATCTAAAAATATAGTAAAAACAGAATATTCGCAACCCGATCAGGACTTTACCGCGGGTGAGTATAAGGATCTTGTCTGTTTTACG
>CAZKYZ010000370.1:0-4146 GCA_964557055.1 uncultured Desulfobacterales bacterium | reverse complement strand
AGACATGAGCGCCAATGAACTGGCAAAGAAACTCGGCGTTCCGACGAACCGGATTACGCAAATCATTCGCGGCAAGCGGGGCATTACCGGTGACACGGCTTTGCGCCTGGGCCGGTGGTTTGGGACGGGGCCTGACATTTGGATGAACCTGCAAAAGAATTACGAACTGCTTCTTGCGGCACAAGAGATGGGCGAGGCGCTGAAAAAGATTCCTCAGCATCGCGTGAATATGGACAGTACTGGCGGCGAAATGCATCCATCTTGAAGAGAAACGGTGTCCATCTTGCCGGAGCGGTACCTTTGGAACCCGAACGGAAGAAGATAAGAATTATCTGGCCGTACATTTCAAGCTCGATTATGTGAATGCCGATGGGGACATCTCAAATTATTACCCGGACTTCATCGTCAATCTCTCTGACAAACATACCGTCATTGTCGAAACCAAAGGTCAGGAGGACCTCGACGTTCCACTTAAAATGGCCGGTTGCGTCAATGGTGCGAGGACATCAATCAATCACAGCAAGCGACCGTATTTGACTATGTGTTTGTCGACGAGGGCAGCTTTGAAAAATACAAGCCCAAATTATTCAAGGAATTGATGTGTTAGCGGCGGCGTAAAAATGTATCAAAAGCGCCGGTTTCAAAATGTATCAAACGAATGAGACTCACCGGTTGTTTTTTCCCGGTGAGCCTCATTCGTTTATTCCTTCACGATGTCCTTCATCCGGTAACTTTTCCCCTCCACCACCATGGCTTCGGTGTGGTGCAGCAGCCGGTCCAGCAGGGCCGACGTAAGCGTGCTGTCATTGTTGAAGATCTGCGGCCAGTCTTTGAACACGCGATTGGTGGTGATAATGATGGCGCCCTGTTCATAACGTTGACTGATCACCTGGAAGAGCAGGTCGGCTCCGGTTTTATCAATGGGCAGGTAACCCAGCTCATCCAGAATCAGGAGCGCCGGTTTGAGGTATTTTTTCAGTTCTTGCTTTAAGCGGCCGGCCTGCTGGGCAGCAGAAAGGTTGTTTATGGTTTCGATGGCAGATATAAAAAGAACGGTATGGCCCTTCAGGCAGGCTTGGTAGCCCAGGGCCGTGGCCAAATGGGTTTTCCCCAGGCCCACACCGCCGATAAACACCACATTGCTTTTATCCCCGATAAATTGGAGATGAAAAAGGTTTTGCCCCTGAACCCGGTTGATTTTTTTGGGCCAGGACCAGTTAAAATCATCCAGCGTTTTGATCACCGGGAACCGGGCCGCCCGGATCCGACGCCGTATGGTGCGGTCCCTTCGCATATCCGCTTCTCCGGCAATCAGTTCACTCAGGTAATGCAGATGCGTCCATTGTTTTTGCGCCGCGATTTGTGCGCAAGGTTTATGGTTTTCCCGGATATAGGGAAGCTTCAGGTAAAAAAGCTTCTTCGTGATATCAGTTTCTCTGCTTGTCATTGTCATCCTCCGTAATGGAATGGTTGTAAATGCCCAGGTCGGGCCGGGCGATGGTCAGGTCCAGAAGGTCGCTGCGGCGGGTCACATGCAGCGCGCCTGCTTCGGCAACGGGACGGGTGCGCTGCTCCAGCAAATTGGCGATATATTCACAAGAAAAGGCCTTAAAGACAAAAGCATCGTCAATCGCCCGTTGCACTTGCTCCAACGGATATATCTCGCTTAAGGCCACGATCTGCCGGATATGGTGGAGAGTATTAAGACGCCGCTGATCCAGTTGCCGATAATAGGCCTCGGCCTTGTCGGACAGGGATAAAAATCGCATGAAGAGTTTCTGGTCCCGCGCTTTTCGGCGCTGAGCCAGCAGCTCCCTGGGATGGTCCGGCAGCTCAAAGTCGCCGTATCGGTCATAACTTCTGATATGCCGGGCCACCAGATTGTTCTCATGATAAATACAAATCCGGTCGGGATACTGCCTTACGGCAACACCGGCTCCGGCCAGTTGCGCCGGAACGCTGTAACGGTTGGTATCCACGGTCACCCGGAACTGCCGCGACGCCCGCATCTGATTGACGACCGCCACATCATAGGGCGCTGCCGGCAGCGGTTGCAGGCTGCCTTTTTCCTGTTCGAATAAATCGACCGGCCTCTGCCCGGTCTCGCGGTGCGCCCGGACATTGGCCACGGTTTCCAGCCAATGCCCCACAACCGGCTTCATTACCTTAAAATCCGGGATGTCCAGGCCGGCCAAAAGATTCTTTTTGACATATCCCACACCGCTTTCCACGCGGCCTTTTTCATTCCCTTTGCGCACGGCACAAGGAACAATGGTAAAGCCGTAATGGCCGGCAAAATCCAGATATCGGGGATTAAACACCGGCGCCTGACCCATGGCCCGTTTTAATACCGCCGACTTTAAATTGTCCACCATGACTTTGGCGGGCACCCCGCTAAAAAATTCAAAGGCATGCTGCTGACAGGCCAAAAAATGCTCCATGGTCTGCAAGACGGTAAATTCCACATACATCATCCGGCTGTAGCACAGCACCATCACAAAAAAGCTCAATCGGCGGGTAGTGGAACCCACGGGGACGGAACCGTAAGACCCCCAATCCACCTGCGCGCATTCACCGGGCGCAAAGGATAACTTCAGGTAGGCTTTTGTTTTTTTAGGTCGTATCCGGCTGACATAGTCCTTAACAATGGTATAGCCGCCGTCAAAACCATCCTCCCTGAGGCGTTGATAAATCTGGACAGCGGTATAAGGATGCCTGTCCAGCATGCGCACAATCTCGTTTTTGAACGGGTCCAGTTTGCTGGGTCGCTTCCCACGCTTACGCGGCTGGTAGTGCTTTTCGTTGGCCCATCTGGCCACTGTCCGGTGATCCAGGGATAAACATCCGGCAACCTGACTGTAGGTCAAGCCGTCTCTTTCTATCAGGTTGCGGAGGCGCACATAGGTTTCATAATCAATCATGGGCCACCTCCCTGGCCTGCCTGAGGATGTCGCCCAGTCTCATGGCCGCCTGTGAAGAGCGTTGCTCAACGGGTACAGGCTCCAGGGAGAGCACCTGGTACATCGGCCGCCGCCATGCCAGAAGATCGTTGCGGATCAGTTCCGAACGGGCCTTCTTCAAAAGGCCGGCCTCCATGCTCAGCTTTTCGGCAATGACTTTATCGCTGTAATAACTGAGTCCCTGATGATCGCCAACGCAGACTAAAAACAGATACAAAGCCGCAGCCGCATGGCTGCATTCATCAAGATACCGATCACGGACGAGGCGGTGGTCTATCCAACTGAAGCTTTTGGGTGTCTGGCGTACCCGTCGGGATAAAATCGGAGTTTTGACAATCATGATTTCCTCCTTTGGTTTGGGGTGAATAATTTAAAATATCCGACCCCAATTGTTGCAGACCCAGGAGGGTGGTGACCATGTCATCTTGTAACGCATGCCCGGTAATATTGGCGATTAGCCCAATTAAAACAGCTGGTTGTGTTATTAAGGAATCTTGTAACGCAAGCCACACGTTTTTGTGGTTATTCCTTTTGTTTTCAAATGGTTGGGCCGTTAAGGGCTCTTGTAACGCATCATGCGGCTTTGGCGCTGTTCGCCGCCAGTACCCCGGATTCTGTTTTCTCCACTCCTGAACTCGCAGGACATGCACCGGCCCGCGAAAGTAATTTTGATTCCCGGGCTTACTCAACCATTCCTTCTGGCTTGCGGCCTTACTGGCTTTTTGACACACCGGCCGGCAACAGTACTTCTGCCGGTTTTTATTACGGGCATCGGGGATGAATAACCGGCTGCAATGACGGCATTTAGTTCGTTTTATGGATTTCATTCACAAAGCACCTCCTTACAGAGACAATGTGAATGATTTTTAAAAAGTACAAAAAGAAAAACATGAAGAAAATACACGGAAGAAGATGGAAGAAGAGTTTAAAAATAATGAATAGATCGGAAGAAAAACCCACTGAAGAAAATTACATTTTCAAACCGCCAGGATTATAACATTTTCAGAACACTCCTGACAAGCGCGGCCGGGTGCAGCTTGGTGTAGATCATGGTTGACTCGATGGATCGGTGACGCATGAGGCGCTGGACGGTCCGGATGTCGACGCCGGCCATGACCAGGTGGGCGCCGTAGGATAAGGGGTCAAGTCTGCTCTTGACTCTTTCTGACTATCCTCTGTTTTATCT
>CAZKYZ010000369.1:0-4189 GCA_964557055.1 uncultured Desulfobacterales bacterium | reverse complement strand
ATTTCATCAGCAGCTCTTCGTTTCTGCGTTCCCATCTCCTGCAGTTTCTTTAGCAGTTCCTGTTTTAGATGAGCATCCGCACATATTTCCACCGCCAATGACATCACCTCCAGCGCCTCTTCCCAATATCCGCCATCAGCATAATCGTACGCCTGCCGCTGATGTTCCTTTGCCAGGATATCACGGGCCCGCAGGATCTTGTCTGCCAGCTGTTTTTGACGGCGACCGCCGGGAGACATTCGCCTCGCCTCTTTTTTTCTTTTTTGAAGCGCACGTTCGAAAATCAGTTTCGCCCTGCCGCCGTCGCCGGCCTCCAGAAATACGTCCCCCTGCTGTTCAAGCGCTTCCGCGGAAGGCCCGCTGATCCATTTCATCAATGACATTTTTCATCTCTCCGTTCTTGCAATCCGATTGCACATATGATTGACTTCAGCAGACCTGTTAACATAACCACAAAGGAAGTCCGAATGAAAAAAATATGGATAACAGTACCATTGCTTCTGCTTCTTTTCCTGAGCTGCTCTGGTACCCGGGAAACAACTGTCCTGGACACGAACAACCAGTACATCGAAATAGAGTTTGCTTTTAATACCGAACACTATCCCTGGCTTTTGGGAACCAAATATCCGCAGATCGCCATCTGGATGGAATCCGGCCCGGATCAAGTCAAAACCATATTCGTTACCGAAGGCGCAGGCGAGAACAAATGGTTTTTCGCAAAAGAGCGGCCGTCAGCACTGCCGGTCTGGTCCGGGATCCGGGGTAAAGAAAAGGATGGCAACATAGACGCCATCAGCGGCGCCACGCCGTCGGGTGAAACCCACAAGGTCCTCTGGCAACTCCCCGAGGATGGCCGTATGAAACAAATTACCATCTTCGTGGAAGCAAATGTTTCCTTTGATTACAATACCTATTACAGCAAGGACGCTTCCGAAGGGAATCCCGGGTTCAGCGATGTCAACGGCCAGCCGTCGGTCATCTGGAGTACTACCTTTACGGTAGACAACGAGGTCAAGGAGGTCGACCCGACCGTAATCGGCCACGGGCATGTGCTGGGCCATGACTACCGCATCGACCCTGATATGACCAACGTCACCACCGCGGCCGAGCTCTTCGACTATATTCGGGTTTTTTACTTTCCGCAGGCTACTCTTTCATAGCGGCACATCCCGATCCGGCGAACCGTAAAAAATGTTTTGCGCCTTTTGAGTTGGCTTCTACTGAAATAGCGGAATCCAGAATTTCGACATGCTACAATCAACATTCGCCAAAAGTCAAACACGATTTCAGGAGGATTCAGCCGATGTCTTCAGAGCGCTTTATGGTAGAACGGTTTGGCACGGTTTCCCGCTGCAGCTTGAACAATCCCCACAAGATGAATGCCCTGGAACCGAGTATGGGCGTTCCCATGATCGAAACAATCCGGGCACTCATCAGCGATGATGAAACCAGGGTTATCATTATCCGTGGATCCGGGGGCAATTTCAGCAGTGGCTCGGATATCGGCCTGCTGGGAGACGACATGGATCCCGCCTACCTGCGGGAGATCATGATCCAAGTTAACACCCTTATCCTTGACCTTTACGACTGCCCCAAACCGATCATCACCGAAGTGGACGGTTTTGCCCTGGGCGGCGGCCTCGGCCTGGCCCTTGCGGGCGACGCTACATATGCCACCGAACGGGCCAAATTCTGCTCCGCATTTATTCGGATTGGGGCGGTTCCGGACATGGGCACCACCTATTTTTTGGTTGAACGGATCGGTCTGCTAAAAGCCAAAGAACTTGCCTACACCGGGGACATCATCGGTGCCGAAGAGGCGCTTGCCATTGGCCTGATCAACAAAATCTTGCCGCACGAGGAAATTTCCGCCGCGGTTCTGGAAATTGCCCGTAAAATCGCCGAGCAGCCCAAAGATGCCCTGGCCTGGACCAAGCGCAACCTTAACCGGGCGCGCCGCCTCGATCTGCAAACCGTACTCGACCTGGAAGCCCATATCCAGCCGCTGATGCTCCTTAGCGATGAACACAAACGCGCCATTCAAAAACTAACAGGGAGGCAGACATGAGCATTTATGACGAAAAACCATGGATCAACGCTTATGACGACGGTATTGCAGCCGAAATCGACGAACCGCAGGCCAGTTACACAACCCTCCTGGAAGAGGGTTTACGAACAGCCCCCCAACAGCCCGCCATGCATTTTCTCGGGAAAACGTTTACCTTCCAGGATTTAGATACGCAGTCTTCGAAATTTGCCGCTTTTCTGGCCCGCAACGGTTACGGCCCGGGCGATGTGGTGGGAATCAACCTGCCCAATATCCCGCAATACCTCATAGCCCTTGCGGGCGCCATCCGGGCCGGTTGTGCCGTGACCGGCATCTCCCCCCTCCTCACCCCGGACGAAATGGTCCACCAGATCAACGACTCCGGCGCCCGGGTGCTGGTCACCCTGGACGCCATTTTTGAGCACAGGGTTCAGCCGATTCGAGAAAAAGTCCCCGACCTGGCCCACATTACCGTAACCAATATCACCGATACCCTTCCGGCCCTCAAGCGGTTTTTGGCAAAATTGTTGAAAAAAGTCCCCACCGGAAAAATGGAACCGATCCCGGGAAAAACTGTGCTGTCTTTCATGCAGCTGCTGGCGAATTCTCCGCCGGAAAAACCATCGGTCGAATCCAGCCTGGACGACACCTGCCTGATCCAATATACCGGAGGAACCACCGGGTTGCCCAAAGGAACGATTCTTACCCACCGGAACATGTCCGCCCAGTTGAACCAGCTGACCACCTGGCTCCACTTCGAATCCGGAAAGGAAGTAATCTGTTCGGCCTTTCCGTTTTTTCACCTGGCAGGCCTGATTCTCTGCCTGACATCCATGCGCACGGCCAGTACCCAGTGCCTCATTCCGGATCCGAGAAACACCAGCCACATCTGCGGCCTGATCAAAACCTATGCCCCCACCATCATGGCCAACGTACCCACCCTCTACCAGATGCTTCTGGAGGATCCCGGCTTCACCGCCCTCGATTTTTCCTCTGTGCGGCTATGTATCTCCGGCGCCGCGCCATTTGCGGAAGAATCCATAAACGCCCTTGAGTCCATTGTCGGCCGGGGCAAGGTTATGGAAGTATACGGGATGACGGAAACCAGTCCCATGCTGACCATGAACCCGATGATGGGAAAAAAGAAAATCGGAACCGTGGGGCTCCCTATTCAGAGCACCAGCATCAAGCTTGTGGATGTGGAAACCGGAACCAAAGAAGTTTCCCAGGGGGAGGAAGGCGAGCTTATCGCGCGGGGACCTCAGGTAATGAAAGGCTATCACAACAAACCAGCGGAAACCGACCATGCCATCCGTGAATTCCAGGGTCATAAATGGTTTTACACCGGAGATGTGGCCCGGATGGATCCGGAAGGCTATTTTTCCATCGCCGACCGGGTCAAGGATATGCTCATCGTCGGCGGTTTCAAGGTTTTTTCCCGTGAGGTGGAGGAGAAACTATACCAGCTTCCGGAAATTGAATTCTGCGCCATTGTAGGGGTTCCCGACAAAACCCGGCCGGGCAGCGATATCGTCAAGGTTTTTATTCAGTTGACCGCAGAAGCCAAAGACCGTGACCCGATCGATATGGAAAAGGGAATCATCGCTTTCTGCCGGGAGCACATGGCGCCCTACAAAGTGCCCAAGCAGGTCGAATTCATACCGGAAATTCCGCTCACCAGCGTAGGTAAAGTCGATAAAAAGGTTTTGCGGAAATAGACTGCTTTTTTAGCGAAATATACGGTAACAAATGGTTGACAACGAGACGGACATATTTTAGTTTAGTTTACGACTTAGCTAAATAAGGTGATATAATGAAAATTGGCATACATGAGGCAAAAACCAAGTTGTCCAAGCTCATACCGGCGGTTTTGGCAGGCGAAGAGGTCATTATTACCAAGTCGGGGAAACCACTGGTGAAACTTATCCCTGTTCAAAATCAGGAAGGTGAAAGGCCGCTCGGTATTTACAAAAGCAAAATCAAATTTAGTGGGGACCTTCTGGCCCCCCTGCCAAAAGAAGTGGTAGACGATTTTTGGGTCACGGAAAATGCAGATGCGCTATCTTCTTGACACGCATGCATTTCTCTGGATGGCGGCTGCCCCTGACAATTTATCCCAAACTGTAAGGCAAATAGTCAGCC
>CAZKYZ010000368.1:0-4206 GCA_964557055.1 uncultured Desulfobacterales bacterium | reverse complement strand
TTGCCTGCAGCCTTTTGGCTGCATCGCCAATCATGTGATCGCCAAGGGCATTGAAAACAAGGTCAAACGCCTCTACCCCATGATCAATCTGTTGTTTCTGGATTTCGACGGCGGTACCAGCGAGGTCAACATCCACAACCGCCTGCATTTTATGGTGCGCAGTTCCAGGGAACACAGACAGTCAGCCTGACAGGGGCAGAAGACATTTCTCTTTTTGATTCCAGCGGCGGTCCCGGCAGCCGCACCCGTGGGTACGGTGGAAATCGTTCGATCCACGGGGAAAAGCGCTGCCCAGGAGGGGATGGACGTGTTCGAGGGGGATACCCTGCGAACCGGACAGGATTCATACGCCGGCGTTATTTTTAGCGACGAGAGCACCTTGTAAAATGCAATGCCGCCGCGATTTTCATAATTCATGGCACGCCTGGTCTCCAAACGGCCGCTGGCTCGTTTTTGCCTCGAAAACGAATACCGCTTATACGGAGCTTTTCCTGGCGCATGTCGATGAAAACGGGAAAGACAGCCCGCCGGTGTTGCTGGCCTGGTTCAATCACCCCACCATGGCTTCCGTTTTGCCTGAATTCGTCAACCTTCAGCCTGGTGACCTGGAAAAAATCACCATCAAACCGTAAACCCGGATGTCGCTTTTCCGCTTGCCGGCCGCGGCCTGCTTCTGATATGGGTACGTTTCCTCCATACGCTTCCAAGGATTTGTATTCAGAGAGAAGCAATCACAGAAAGCTGCTGCCATGCAAAACGAGAAAGGTACTGCCGTATCGGCAACCCGTCAACGTCGGGATCTGGTTGTCTCGTCGACGGATGAAACCAGCCGTTACCCCGAACTCCGAAAGGAAGTGACCCAACTGCTGTCCGCATTCGCCAAAGCGTACGAGACCAGATCTTTCACAAGCATGCGCCGTCTGTTGTCGGACGGTTTTCGTGGAAATTTTGCAGGTAGAAAAACAGTAGACGGCCTGGTGGTCGTTTTTCGGAACTATCGGCTCCAGATGCCGTTTTTCATGAATGTGCGCATGACCATCGCGATCCGCAGCATCCTGACGGATAAAGAGCAGGAATTCGCGGGTATCATTGAACTGACTACCAGGGCGAAGGCTTTGGGGTGGCTTTTGGAAAGATCGTTTGCGACGCCGCCCCTGCTGATAACTGCGGCAAGACAGGCGCCCGGAGGGTGGCGTATCACCGGCCTTAACGAAGATATCGACCACAAAGTGCTTGAAAGCGAAGGCGGCAACCGACAGGGCGAGCCGGAATGCCCCTGAAACCGGAAAGGGGCGTGTGCGATTTTCACGGCCGAAGGGCTGTTATTCTGCGACCAGGCGTGATGCTTCCCTGTCGAGGATGACGGCCAGATCCGCCGGGCTGGTTTTGCTCCCCAGCCGGCTGAATTCCACATAGCGGTCGATCACCGTCGTCATCCCGTTCATCGGCATGATGCTGACGTGCAGGCTGTCCAGGTTTTGCTGGGTGGCCGTGATTTCTCTACCGGCATGTTCCCCCACTACGATGGCTGAATCGTTCCATCCCAGGATCGGTTTTTTTTCCATCAGGGCGTATTCGATTTCCTGAGCAGTGCCGGTGTCGAAAGAGCCCAAGTAAGCTGCGACGACGCTGCTGTCGCGAATACCGGCAAGGCAGCGCTTTCGGAGGATGCCCCGTTTTCCGAAAAAACCGTCGCAGCGGTTTTCATCGACAGCTATGCTGCCATCGAAAGGGTAGTTTATTTTCCAGCCGAACCGTTCCTGCATGACCCGGATGGTTTCCTCGTCATGCCAGCGGGTACACGAGCGGAATCCCCTGTCGCCGGCCCAGTATAGGGTTTTTTTCATATAACCTCTCTTTAGATATGGACAACTTTGTCGGCCAGCTGCATACTGGTAATGATATCGAGCATGTTGGTGGTTTCGCCCACCTCTTTTCGTTCCAGTAGACCAAAATGGTCGAGGCAGGTTCCACAAACCAGGATGGTAACGCCTGCCGATTCCAGCCCCTGGAGATCTTTCAGGACGGGAGAGCCTCCGATGCAAAGCTTCACGCCGCTGTTGACAAAGACCAGTCGCCACAGATCCGGACCCATCTCTTTGAGGGTTTTAATGAAATTTACCGTCAGTTTGGCACCCAGTTCGTCGTCGCCTTTTCCCATGTGGTCGGCGGCAATCATGATCATGATTTTCGCGTTTTGCGGGGTGCCGGTTATCTTCGAAACCGTCTCTTCGGGTAAGGAACCTTCATCCCTTGTGGCTGTGATGACGAAATCACCACCGTTTTGCTGCACCGCCGTTGTATACTTGCGCGATTCCAGAAACCGGGACACGTTTTGTCTGGCGGCCTCATTGTCTACCAATATCGAAACGACCGCCAGGTCGGATTCTTCAAGGGCCGCTTTTGTTTGTAAAACAGGGGCCGGGCAAGCCAGCCCGCGTGCGTCGATTTTTTTCATATGATAGCTCCTATCGAAGGAAGATTCGTTCAGAAGGGTCATCGCTTATTTCACAGATGACGGCCGCATCCGTGATTCCGGCGGAATGCAGCGCTTTTAAAAGGGGCCGTGCATCCCGGTTGTCGACACAGATCAGCAGGCCTCCGGAGGTCTGGGGATCATACAGGATGTCCTCCCTGGAGCGGTCCAGATGCCCTTCCGATATGACTTGGCCCGACCGGAATTCCCGGTTGCGATAGGCCCCTGCCGGGATAAGGCCCATGGCCGCGAAATCAAGCGCTTCCGGGATTATCGGAACCCGGCCGACATCAATGACAGCGCTGCACCCGGAACCCTGCAGCATCTCCGCCAGGTGCCCGATGAGGCCAAAACCGGTAACGTCGGTGCAGGCGTGAATGTTGAATTTTATCATTGTTTCCGCAGCGTAACGGTTTAAAGCGGCCATCAGCATCGTTGCGGATTCAACGGTTTCAGGCCCGGCAAGATTCGCTTTTACGGCGGTATTGATAATTCCCGTTCCCAAAGGTTTGGTCAGGATCAGGTGGTCTCCCGGCACCAGGGCGGATTTGGTCAACACCCGGTCCGGATGAACGAATCCGGTAACGGACAGACCGTACTTCAGCTCTTCGTCTTCCACGCTATGTCCGCCCAGGAGGACGACGCCTGCTTCATGGGTTTTATCGATGCCGCCCTGAATGATATCCCGCAGCACCGAGATGTCCATTTTATCCACCGGAAAACCTACCAGGTTCAAGGCTGTCTTGGGTGTGCCTCCCATGGCATAGATGTCACTCAAGGCGTTGGCGGCGGCGATCTGCCCGAACCAGTACGGATCGTCGACGATGGGGGTGAAAAAATCGATGGTCTGAATCAGGGCCAGTTCATTCGAAATCCGATAGACGCCGGCATCGTCGGCCCGGTCAAGACCCACCAGGACGTTGTCATCTTTCGGGAAATAAAGGCCGCACAAAGCTTTGTCCAGGTACCCTGGAGCCAGTTTGGAGGCTCACCCCGATCCCTTTACCATTTCGGTCAGGCGCAGGTTTGCATGCTGTTTTTTTTTCATCGTCGGCACTGTTTGTTTGTGTCGGGCCCCAATTGACGCAGGGCGCAAATCCAATGGTCGTGAAGCGATTTATCGGTTTTCCCGATTGTTGCCATTGTCTGAGAAAAATATTACTCCCGCAGAGAAATAGCAAATCGTAAATAGCTATGCCCTGATCCCCAATGAATAGAAAAAACCGATATCAAAAAGGCCGGCATGCCGGCCTTTCAACCGAGTTTGGCGCCATTGGGGACGTTTCTTTCCGGAACCGCCAGCACTACATTCCGGTCATCACGGTAAAAGCCGGTCAGTAAAAATTCCGACATCACCGGCCCGATCTGTTTGGCAGGAAAATTAACGACAGCGATGATCTGCTTCCCCAGGAGTTCCTCTCTGGAATACAGGGTGGTGACCTGTGCGCTTGATTTTTTTACGCCGATATCCGGCCCGAAGTCGGCTGTTACTTTATAGGCCGGTTTTCGCGCTTCCGGGAAGTCCTCGACGTCAATGATCGTTCCCACTCTCAGTTCAACCAGTTCAAACTCCTGCCAGCTGATTTTTTTCACAATATTTCCTTTATAGGCTTGCCGGTACACGCTTTCGTCAGCGTGAACCCTATCGTTGCATAAAAAGCATGGCGAAGAGAGTTAAAATAGCTGCAACGTTAGGGTGAACAACATCGAAACAGATCAATTCTATATGA
>CAZKYZ010000367.1:0-4216 GCA_964557055.1 uncultured Desulfobacterales bacterium | reverse complement strand
AAATGAAAATCACGAAAGAGGAAGTAAACCATGTTGCTCATCTGGCACGGCTTGACATGCCGGAGGCTTCTGTGGAAAAATTCGCCAAACAGATCGGGAAGATACTCGACTATGTGGACACCTTGAATGCCATTGACACCACCGGTATCGCGGCTACATCGCATGCCACCAATCTGACCAATGCCTTTCGGGAAGATGAGGTGCACACCCATATCGATCGGGAAGAGGCCCTGGCCAATGCCCCGGAACACGAGGACGGCTGTTTTATCGTACCCCGCGTGATCGAATAAGGACAAACCATATGCAGCCCTGTGAACTGACAATTGAAAAAGCCCATCAGCTGTTATCCAAAAAGGAAATCAGCTCCCGTGAACTGACCCAAAGTGTACTCGACCGGATCGCCCTGGTGGAAGGCAAGGTCGGTGCTTACATCACCGTGGACGCCGAGGCCGCTTTGAAACAGGCCGACCAGGCCGATAAAATGCTGGGCAGTCGGCCAATATCGCCGCTCACCGGTATTCCTCTGGCCGTCAAGGATCTTATCTGTACCCGGGGGCTTCGCACCACCTGTGCCTCCCGCATCCTGGAAAATTTCGTCCCGGTGTATGACGCCACGGTGATCAAAAAATTGAAATCCCTTGGGACTGTGATTGTCGGAAAAACCAACATGGATGAATTCGCCATGGGGTCTTCCACGGAGAACTCCGGTCTTAAGATCACCCACAACCCATGGGATCTGACCCGGATTCCCGGCGGATCGAGCGGCGGTTCGGCGGCGGCCGTAGCCGCCGATATGTGCCTTGGGGCCCTCGGTTCGGACACCGGCGGATCGATCCGGCAGCCGGCCTCCCACTGTTCCGTGGTCGGTGTGAAGCCGACCTATGGGCGGGTCTCGCGCTTCGGCCTGGTGGCGTTCGCCTCGTCCCTGGACCAGATCGGCACCCTGGCCAAAACGGTCACCGACAGCGCCATACTCCTTAAGGCCATATCCGGTTACGACAGCAGCGATTCAACCTCCGTTCCGGAACCGATTCCGGATTTCACCAAAGAACTGGATAAAGATCTCAAAGGGATTCGCATCGGCATCCCTGCCGAATTTGAAAATCACCATGGGTTACACCCGGACGTAAAAAAGGCCTATCGAAACGCCATTGAACAACTGGTCGGCCTCGGGGCCCGGCGGGTAGCCGTGACGCTGCCCCATACCGACTACGCTGTCGCCGCCTACTATGTCATCGCGCCGTCCGAAGCCAGTTCCAACCTGGCCCGCTATGACGGCGTCAAATACGGGCTCCGTAGAAAGGATCATCAGGGATTGATAGACATGGTCAAAACCGCCCGTTCGGAAGGTTTTGGTCCGGAAGTGCAGCGACGCATTATTATCGGCACCTACTGTCTTTCCGCCGGATACTACGACGCCTATTACGGCAAGGCCTCCCAGGTGCGCACCCTGATCCGGGAAGATTTTATCAATGCCTACGAAGCCTGCGATGTGATTCTCTCCCCGGTGGCGCCGACCCCGGCTTTTCCCATCGGCGAAAATACAGATGATCCTTTGACCATGTACCTGTCCGATGTTTTTACCCTTTCCGCTAATCTGGCCGGCATACCGGGCCTGTCGGTGCCCTGTGGATTTTCTGCAGAGGGCCTGCCCATCGGCCTGCAGGTTCTCGGCCGGCACTTTGACGAAGCCACGATCTTACGGGTGGCCAAACAATTTGAAGGTGCAACTGAATTTCATCTAAAAAAACCGGGGTTTTAAACGTTTAGAAAAGCAACCGTTTACACATAATTGGCCAACACTTACAAACAACATTGAATTAAAATTTCGATAACAAGGGAAATAGCCATGAGCATTCAACCCGAAGGGGAGAGTCTGAGAAAAGCCGTCAAATGGATCTCCGAGGAAAAGCAGTCCGGCAGCACCAAAAGCGACCGGGCATTGGCTGATGAGGCCAGCATCACCTTTAACCTGTCTCCTAAGGAATCCGCGTACCTGCTTCGCTTTTTACAGGGAAAAGAGTAAAAAAGCCCAATTCACCACAGAGATCGCAGAAGCAATGCCAAAAATAGCCATTCTCCCGGAAATACTATCCAATAAAATCGCCGCCGGTGAAGTCGTGGAGCGTCCGGCCTCGGTGGTCAAGGAACTTATTGAAAACGCCCTCGACGCCGACAGCCGCCGGCTGGTAATCGATATCCAAAACGGGGGAAGATCGCTGATCCAGGTATGTGACGACGGGGTCGGGATGATCCGCGACGATGCGCTGCTGTCCATCGAGCGCTATGCCACCAGCAAAATCCATACGGATGAAGACCTGTTCGCCATCCGCACGCTCGGCTTCCGCGGGGAGGCCCTGCCGTCCATCGCTGCGGTATCGCAATTCACCCTCACCACACGGCCCGCATCCCAGGATACGGCCACCCGTATCTTCATGACCGGCGGACGTCTAACGGAAGTAAGCGAAGTGGGTGCCCCCGTAGGAACCGTGATGCAGGTAAAAAGGCTGTTTTTCAATACGCCCGCCCGCCGGAAATTCTTAAAGTCGGTGGGTACCGAGATGAGCCACATCGGCGATACGGTTGCCCGGATCGCATTGGCCTGGCCGCAGACCGCCTTTCTGCTGAACCACGACGGCCGGGTCGTGAAACGCTGGCCGGCGGCTGACAACCCGGTCAACCGGGTTGCCGACGTCCTGGGCAAAGGAACCCAAAACCGCCTGCTGCCGGTTTCACTGCAGAATCCCGCTGCTGCCGTTTCCGGATGGGTCGGACTGCCGGAAATCAACCGCAACACTTCCCGGGCGGTCTATATTTATGTCAACGGGCGCTATGTCCAGGATCGCATGATCCGACACGCCCTGATGGAGGGCTTTCGCGGGCGCCTGATGAAAGGTAAATTTCCGGTGGCCGTTTTGTTCGTCGAGGTTCCTTTCGACAGCGTGGACGTCAATGTCCACCCCACCAAACACGAGGTTCGTTTTGCAAGACCGCACGACATCCACGGCTCCGTCCAGGCCGCCGTTCTTCAAGCCTTTACGGCCTATTGGAAACAGGCGCCGAAGGCCCCCACAGCTTTCACCCCGGACACCTTTACGCCCAAACCGCCCCTGGATTTCACCCCGGACAGGCCACGCCGGATAGGCGAGGCCAATGCGCCCTACAAAAATTTCCCCGGAAGCTTCCGGCACCGGTCGGTGGGTGGACCTTTTGGGCAGGCAGCAAGAAAAGCCGAATCCCAGCAGACCGCCCCTGTCACCCCTGCCGAACAGCCGCCTTTGTGGGAAAAAAAACGCTTTTCCGACCTTACGTTTATCGGCCAGTTCGACAACACCTACCTGCTGTGTGAATCGGCCGACGGCATGGTGATCATCGACCAGCACGCCGCCCATGAACGCATCTATTTTGAGCAGCTAAAAAAGCAGGCCGCTTCCAAACGAATGGCTTCACAGCGGCTGCTCGCCCCCGAAACGGTTGAATTCGGATTTCGGGAAGCGGAAATCCTACAGCACCTGATACCGGAGCTGGCGGCCTACGGGCTGGAAATCGAGCCTTTCGGCGGCAACACCTTCGTGATTTCGGCAGTCCCGGTGATCCTCGCGGACCGGGAAATTGCACCGCTGTTGCGGAGTCTGACCGAAAACACGGCCACCGTGGGACTTTCCAGCGATATGGAGCAGGCCGTCGAGGCGTGCCTGATATCCATCGCCTGCCACGCCGTCATCCGGGCCCGCCAGAAATTGAACACCACCGAAATAGCGGCACTTCTTCACCAGCTGGACGCCTGCCAAAACCCGGGCAACTGCCCCCACGGGCGCCCCACCTATGTGGAGTGGCCCCGGTCTGTCATCGAAAAAGCATTCGGCAGGATTGTGTAATCAAACGGGCTGTTATACCGTTTGGCGATTTTGTATCCAACAGCTTCTCCTGAACCACAGAGCTCACAGAGAACACAGAGATTTCCTCTCGTAAACAATACACGCCAACGATCTGGAGACTGCTGAGCAGAACCTATAGCCTTTCACCTAAAGCTGAGTTGTGCTGAGAGTTGTGAAGCAGCTCATCAGCACTTACGAAACTTATGCCTGTGGTATAAATGCCTATAACCTATACATCCATAGTCTATAACAGCCTTCGGTCGAAAAACCTATTGTCCACTCCTTTTCTTTTTTCTCTGTGGTCTCTGTGTACTCTGTGGTAAAAAAAATTCTTCGGT
>CAZKYZ010000366.1:0-4217 GCA_964557055.1 uncultured Desulfobacterales bacterium | reverse complement strand
ATCACATTCCTTTCGGATTTTTCTTTGCGCAATCACAGCCCCCAACCTTCTTTTCGGAGGCAATCTTTTCGTAGATCCCGGAGCGCCCGTTATCCAGATAATCTTTTTCAATAGCGCTCCTCGTATATCCAAAGCAATAACATACCAAATCATCATCTTTGTATTCATTCGCTTCTCGGGGATTGGATCCGATCTCAACCATTTTGATTCGCCTGGTGAAGAAAGACCCTTATGTATCTCAGACTTGACAGAATTAGTGCCAATCCGATCCCGGTATACAAAACGGCCAGGTAGCGATGCGGGATTGCTGAATGTCGGAGGTATGTCCCCAGCGTGACCATCACCATAATGATCAGGTAGCTTTTCCAGGTAATAAAAGAAAACAGGCATTTCTTTTCTGTCATGGGGAGTATTCGCGCGATGTTTCTATCGACAATTTTGAGAAACCCGAAATGGTGTACCAACAGCGCCATAATGACCCCGGAACCAAAAAACAGAAAAGAAATTATTCCCGGCACATCTGATAGCCATGTATACGCGAAAACCAGAAGCATTGTGCCCACACAAAACCAGACCGAACCTGCCAGAAACAGCAGAACATTTTTCGTTACGGCAGGTTTGAATTCCGCCCCTTTTTTCATTTCCGGTTCTTTTTTTTCTGAATGATCGCGTGTTCTTTGGGGTGATGCTTCTCCATGCAGGATGGGCATATGGAATGACTGAACTGTGCTTCGGTATGTTTTTCCACATAGGCCTCGACCCTGTTCCAATATCCTTTATCGTCTCTTATCTGTTTGCAGTATGAACATATCGGTACAATGCCTCGCAGTGTTTCTATTTTTTTCTGGTAAGCGGTTACGGATAAATTCACGAGAATCAGAACGACGATTGTAACAATCACGCAAATGCCCAGGTTGATCACAAGCGTTGTGAAAATCCGTTTTATGGTTTCCTGCTCCGATTGTTCAACGACAAGATACCATTCAAATTCATCGATGTACCGAATGTTTGTGTGTATTATCTGGCCGTCTTTTTTGTAGGTAAACGAGCTCTCGGTTTTTGAGCCGAGTTTTTCTTCGAACAGCGCGGAATACTCAAATTGAGAAATATTCTCGACCGAATCGTCAAAGCCCGACCCGGAGAGTTTTATTGCCCCGGCCCTGTCTATAAAATAGATTTTGCGGTTGTATTTCTTCTGATAGACTTCGATTAATTTATTTACTGCGCTCACGGTAAGGCCGACGCCCGTGGCCCCGATATAGTTTTTGTCATAATCAAAAACACGATAATTGATAAAAATTGTTATCGCGTCCTTATTGGCCAGATCGGGGTCGACATTTATTTCATAATCGTTTTTCATTTCTCTGACCCTGAAATACCAGGTATCGCGAGGATTGTCCGGAGATACTTTTTTGAGTATGCCATCGGCGTGATAATATTTTCTGGTTTTTTCGGAAACAAAAAAACTTGTGAAGGTATTGTATTTGGTCTGGATTTCCTTCAGGTATCTGGTTATCTGTTGTTCTCCGGCTTCACCGCCAATCGCCCAATCCCTTAGAAAAGTGTCGGTTGCCATAAGGGAAGAGATAAAAACAGGACGAAGCAGGTCCTGCTGGATCTCAGAGAAGATATTGTCGCTTGTCAGCGGTAGTGCATTGAGTGATATCTCAGAACGCAGCGACGTTCGAGACACGAAATAGCTGGTGAGACTCGTAATCAGAAAACCGGTAACCAGCAGGACACTGATGGCGGATACGAGCTTGAATTTTTGTCTGTTAATGAACATGTAATTTCCTTTTTCGAGAGAAACGAATCATTTGCTCAAACCAGTCTTTCCTTAATAAGTTTACATGATATTCTTAATTCAGTCCACTTTTCTTGTTGCAAACACGCCGGCAAGACCCCAGGCAGGGTGGAAACCGGTGCGTTTTGGGAGAGGTCCAGGTAATCCTATTTGGATTCATAATTGGCTGTCAGGATACCTGAGATAATGAGCGCCACACTGTAAAAATGAATTGTGCTGACAGCTTCTTTTAGAAAAAAGTGTGCCAGAAAGCCGCAGAAAATAGGCAATGTATAGTATGTCATCCCCGCTTTTGATGGACCGATGGTCACGATCGCCTTGTTCCATAATAAAAAAGCGGAAAGAGATGCAAAAATACCGACATATAGAATGGCAAAAACGATTTTACCATCAAATTCAAGGGGTGCAACGGTTGCATTCTCCCAGAGAAAGAAGGGGAACAGGAAAACAAGCCCCAGAATAAAGGTGCTTAACTGGAACGCCCAAATACTGATCCGCTCGGGTTTGCGTTTTAATAAAATACTGTAAACGGCGAACGTTATGGCCGCAAGGAGCACCCATACATCGCCGATGGCAAAGGATATATCCAGGAGCCTGGAAAGCATTCCCCGGGTAGTCAAAAGGACAACGCCTGCCGCAACAAGGATGATGCCGATACCCTTTCTAACCGTTATCAATTCACCAAAAAACACCCGGGATAAAATGACAATGAAGATGGGAAAGGTGATCGATATTAACGAAAGATTGATGGCCGTAGTTGTATGACCGGCGAAATAGATCAGCGTATTGAATATGGTAACGCCAAGCAATGCCGTAACAGACAGGTAAAAGATGTGTTTTTTAAGGATATCCCATTCGGCAACAAGCGGTTTGAGTGCAAAAGGCAGAAACACCACTACGGCAACAACCCATCGCCAGAAGGCAAGAGTGACCGGCGGGATGCTCTCATTGAGACCGCGTGCGATAATAAAATTGCCGGACCAGATGGCCGTTGCGCCGATGGCAAAAAGATAGCCTGAAAGTATCGATTGGTTTTGTGGTTCTTTTGTCAAGCCTGAGATTTCCTTCGATATACGAAATAACGTAAAAAATTGGGCCCTTTTGTTTTGTTTTCGTACATACCATACACGCATATTAAATGGTGATAAAAACCCAATTTTTTTCCTCTTTTTTTGTGGATTGGTAAGCCTGTGCAAAGAGATTTCTTTTGCCGTATTTTTTTGTTACGATAAGGGTGGTATCCGGCGAAAAGCAACCATTAGGAGAAAAAAACAATGTCGACCGTCATGATTCAACCGTCGTCGTATGAAACGGTACGAGAAGCCGTTGACCGGGCCTTTTTATTGTTTCCGTTGGGAATCACCGGGAAAAGGGTCCTGATCAAGCCCAATGTTCTGCGGGCCTCCAGAGCGGAAGAGGGTATCGTGACCCATCCGGCGGTGCTGCGCGCCGTTGTGGAAAAAGTGGCGGAGATGCAGCCGCAAAGCCTGGTGGTGGGGGACAATCCGGGTCTGTTCAACTACGGTGCCAACGAAGCCGCTTTTGAAGCCGCAGGGCTTATGGGAGCGTCCGGCGGGCATTATCAAAACATCGGTCTGGATGCCGTTGCTGTGGATTTCAATCCCCGCTTTATGCCCACGGTAAACCTTTCGCGGGCTATCCTGGAGGCGGAGGTGGTGATCAGCCTGCCCACATTCAAAACCCACGGGTTGACGGTGATGACCGGGGCCATCAAAAACTGCTATGGATACCTGCCCGGGGCCCAGAAAGCCAAATTGCACCGTATTGCGGGTGCGGCGGAGCCCTTTCATGATCTCATCGTGGATGTTTTCCGACTGCGGGTTCCCGACCTCTTTATCGTCGATGCCGTCGTCGGTATGGAAGGAAACGGTCCCGCCTGCTCCGATTTAAGGGACATCGGGATGATTCTGGCCGGTGACAACGCCGTGGCGGTGGACGCGGTCATGGCCGTCATGATGGGCGTCGATCCGGGCAGGTTGCGTTTCCTCCGCCAGGCCAAGGCGGCCGGACTGGGCGATTTCGATCCGGATAGCATCAATATCGAAGGAACGCTCGAAACCATCCCGGATTTTGTGGTGCCCCCGTTGGGCGGAGAAGCCCTGATCGACAACCCGATGATTCAGGCGATGATCCACAGCAAAACTGTTCTCCATCCAAAGGCCGATCCGGAACGCTGCA
This sequence comes from uncultured Desulfobacterales bacterium, assembly GCA_964557055.1. Lineage (GTDB taxonomy): Bacteria > Desulfobacterota > Desulfobacteria > Desulfobacterales > CAZKYZ01 > CAZKYZ01. Next base: position 214 of record CAZKYZ010000366.1, on the reverse strand, counting down.
CCCTTTGCGGCACCTGTGTGGAGCAGTGCCCGACGGCGGCCCTGGAAATGACGGACAGCGTGCCGGTGGTGAATGAAAAAATATGTATCGCCTGCTTCTGCTGCCAGGAGATATGTCCTGAAAAGGCGATCACACTTGCTGCATAAAAGATACGCAACGCCCAACATTATGGAAATGGAACAGGAGCCAAATTCCTCTAAATTCTCGGGCCTTG
>CAZKYZ010000365.1:0-4225 GCA_964557055.1 uncultured Desulfobacterales bacterium | reverse complement strand
TTCCATTGTGGAAATCGTTATGACCGTTGCGATTTCTTTTTGCTTGGTGGTTTTTGTGAGAACTGGTGTAATCGGTCTGGTGATCGGACAGTTGACATCCAATACGCTAGTTTTTACGATACTGACGGTCAAAATGATCAAAAAACTTTCCTTTACCCTTGACTGGAAAAGTTTGAAAGGCGCCTTGAAAATAAGTATCCCGCTAACGCCGAAAATTTTTTTCGGCGTTATTTCAAGCCAATTTGATAAATATATGATTGGGCTATTATCGACGGTTGGCGGCGTCGGTATTTATTCAATCGGACAGCGAGTCTCGAGTTTAATTTTTACCTTTATGGTTTCCCTGAGCAACGTATACCAGCCGCAGGTTTTCTCACGGATGTTCGAAATGAAACAAGCTGGAGGAAACGTCATTGGGCACTACCTGATGCCGTTTGCCTACATTTCGATCCTGTCGGCTCTTTCCATGTCACTCTTTTCCGAAGAAATTATTTATCTGCTAACCCCGGAATCATATCATTCCGCAGCTGAAATCATTATCGTATTGTCTATGTTTTACGGGTTTCTTTTTCTGGGAATGCATCCCCAGCTTCTGTATGCAAAAAAAACATACATTTCATCCCTACTGACGTTTTTCGGTCTAGCCTTGAATATCATACTGAACCTTTTGTTCATACCTAAGTGGGGTTCAATAGGAGCTGCTTGGGCTACGTTTATCTCGGGGGTCATCAGCGGATCGCTTGCATTCATCATATCGCAGAAATATTATCGGATCGAATGGCAACCTACAAACATGGTCCTTATTTACGCCATTCTTTTTGGTTCTTCCATTACTCTGTTTCTTTTGAAGTATTATGCTGCAGGATACGCCTACCGGCTGATATTCAAAATCATCGCATTTTCTATCTATTTGTATCTTGGAAAAAGGATTGGGATTTTATCGATGGAAAATTTTAAAATGATAAAAAATATTATCAATAAAAGAGAAAGGGGTTATAGTGCCCATTAACCTTTCGATTCGGATTAAAGAAATGTTGCGTAAGATCTATCTGAAAATTATTCAAATGCTGGATCAAAACGTATCATTAAAATTGATGTACAACAAATTGGCGAAGATTTGCTGCAATCACGGCATTAATCCCCCACTTTCTTCCGGTTATCAAAAATCGGAAAGTGTTTGGAGAAATCAAAATGTCGGTCTGGAAAAAGATCCGCTTCATTTTGTGGAATTGGATGAAGTTGTTGAACTGATGTTTGACGACGTTTTGCCGTTTTTGGAGAAAGACTCAAAAATTTTGGAAATCGGATGCAACGCCGGACGATCCCTCAATTACCTATATTCTCTTGGATACCGGGATCTCACTGGAATTGAAATCGGCGCAGAGGCGGAAAATATTATGAAAGAGTATTTTCCCGAAACCTATAAATCGACACGCTACATTGTCGGGCACGCCTACGATGAAATTAGAAGGCTTCCGTCGGATCGGTTCGACCTGGTTTTTTGCCGAGCGGTAATGATGAATATATCCCCCAGGTGGAACAAAATTTTTAAAGAAATGTCCAGGATTTCAAAAGGTTTTATCCTAATGATGGAAAGGGAGGGCTCTTACACTGCCTATCCCCGAGATTTCGAAAAAATGTTTAAAAAAGTCGGACAAAAGCAGATTGTTTATAAATCATATACATTGAATGAACAAAATAAAAGAATACTGGCAAAAAAGAATACCAAAAACGATATATTTAACAACAATACTTTACGGCTGTTTGTTTCCAACAAATATGACAACTGAAAATTCAGTAATACAACTCCTGATACGTTATTTCGCCGAAAAAGCAAAAACGATCAGCATGAAATACAGGTCCCAAAAACTGCACGGCTGCTACCTGCCTGTCGGTGCCAGAATCCTTTCCCCGGAAAACGTATCAATCGGAAAAGATTTCATTATCAGTCCATACTGTCAAATTATATGCCAGGATGCTGAAAACGGCAGTGTGTTAACGATCGGAAACAGGGTCGCGCTTAATCTGGCGGTTCATATCAATGCCGATAACAGTGGTAAAATAATCATCGGAGACAATGTTATTATCGGTCCCAATACTACCCTCCGATCTTCAAACCACAAGTTCGACAGAATGGATATTCCCATAAGAGATCAGGAGAAAGAACCGGGCTACATAATTATAGAGGACGATGTATGGCTTGGTGCTGGTGTAATCGTAGTACCAAACGTGAGAATTGGGAAAGGAGCAGTTATTGGTGCCGGGAGTGTCGTAACAAAAGACATTCCTGCTTTTTCAGTCGCCGTCGGGAACCCTGCAAAAGTGATCAAGATCAGGAAATGAAACGGAATTGAGAACAATTCGAATGGAAGATGCAGAAAAATCTTGTCCCTTATGCATGGCCGATGATTTCGATTTACTGCGGGAATACAAATCGCCCCGAAAACATTTTCTATCTGCAAACAACATCGTTAGATGCCAACAGTGCGGACTCGTTTTCGCCCACCCGATCCCCTTGGTAAACGAATTGAAAGCTTATTATGAACAAGGTGAATATAGCAGGTCACTGGAACCGTTTTCCGAATGGTTTGGTGATTTTACCAACAGATTAAACCAAAGCCGCTTGAAGCTCATCCGCAGGTTCGATAAATTCAAAACAATCAAACACTGTCTCGATATCGGTGCCGGAAACGCATCTTTCGGTTTTATCTTCAAACAGGTTTACCCAAAATCAGAATACGATGCTGTCGAGCCGGACCAGGGATTGTGGAAAAACTGGGGTAATTACCTCGACCATCGTTTTCAGGACACATCGGAAGCAGCTGAACAGCATTATTCTTTGGTAATCTTGAATCAAGTTTTGGAGCATGTCAGACAGCCGGTAGATTTTGTAGCCGATATCGCAGGCAAGCTGACGGATGATGGACTGATGTATGTTGATGTCCCATTTAGAGATGATCTGTATAAACAAGATGTCGAACCCCATCTTCTGTTTTTCGATATGGATAGTCTTGCAAAAGTTTTACAAAAAGCAGGCTTACAGATATTGTTTTGTGATTCATCGGGGATGCAGCGTAAAAATGCCGCAAGGGTCTTCCAACGGAGATCTCTGGGAAAGCGGGTTATCGATCCATGGTCCTGGATTGGATTGATCAACAGATTGCTATCCATATCGGGAACAAAAATGCATATTGACAATTTTTCAAAATTTAAAGCTGAAGAATATGGGGGCGAACGGCAATGGGTACGCTGTATTGCTCAGAATAAAACAAATAAATATGTCGATAGGAAAAGTTGGACATGAATGATTATCTGAACCAATTGTTTAACCTGAAAGGGAAAGTCGCCGCATTAACCGGTGCCGGCGGATATCTTATCGGGACGATGGCCAAAGCGTTATCCATGTCGGGTGTTCGGGTTGCCGTAATGGATAAAAGCCTGGAAAAAGCCGAACAGGTATCGGAAGATATCATTTCAAAAGGAGGACAAGCTATTCCCATTTCCATGGATGTTTCCAGGAAAAATAATTACGAGGATGCCTTAGGTATAATTTTGGAGAAGTTTGGCTCCCTTGATTATGCGGTACTCGGTGCCGGCATCAATGCTCCGACACCTTTTCTGGAAATTTCGGTGGAGGAATGGGAAAATATTCTTCAGGTTCAATTGACCGGCACCATGCTCGGTCTTCAGGTTTTCGGAAGCCACATGCTGAAACAGAAACGCGGTTCCATCGTGACCATTTCTTCCGCTTCTGCCGGACCGCCGCTTTCAAAGGCGTTTACTTATTCGGTAGCCAAGGCCGGTATAAAAAATCTGACGCAAAACGTGGCTAGAGAATGGGCTCAAAAAGGCGTAAGAGTCAACGCTATCAGGCCAGGATTTTTTCCAACCGAGTGGAGCAAAAAGCATTTTATCGATAAAGAAAGAAAGAAGGCCATTTTGGGGCACACAGCCATGGGGCGTTATGGGAATCCGGAAGAACTGATCGGAGCACTACTCTGGCTGCTTTCGGATGCTGCTAGTTTTGTAACCGGTGCCGAAATTGCAGTAGACGGTGGTTTCAGCGCCATGACGGTATAAAGGAACAAAGATGAATCCCGCAAAGACAGTCGTGGTAACTGGTGGTGGCAAAGGAATCGGTGCTGATATTTCCAAAATATTCTACCAGGCCGGGTACCATGTAGTGATTGGATCGAGGCAGAATACCGGGTTGTCAAAAGAATTG
>CAZKYZ010000364.1:2185-4229 GCA_964557055.1 uncultured Desulfobacterales bacterium | reverse complement strand
CATGGGATTGTCGGAAAAAACCGATGCTCTGGTGGTTGTCGCTTCGGAGGAACGCGGGAAGGTTTCTATTTTCGTTGATGGCAACATGCAGCCCATGACTGATCAGGGCCAGCTCACCCGCATCATTCTATCCCACGGAACGGAAAATGCGATCGATTTTTTTGGACAACCTATGGTGCGGTCACACTGGCTTGTTTTCTCCCAGATGGCGGCCAGCCTGTTCGTATCTATTCTGTTTTATACCACTCTGATCGTCGCTCAGGGGGAAATACTGGAAAAAGTGATCACCGTGCCGCTGGAATACACGGCATCGCCCACCGAATTGGTCTTGACCGGCGATAAAAACAATGAGGTGCGTCTTCATTTAAGCGGGCAGCGCTCCGGCCTGGACCATGTCGTTATCGATCAGGTGAAAGTAAAAATCGATCTGTCAAAAGCGGTGGCCGGAAAGCAGACCTTTCTGATTACCAAAGACAATATGAAACTGCCGCGGGGGGTGGATCTTCTGGATGTGGTTCCCCAGAGCATCGAACTTGAATTGGCACGGATTGTACAACACGATATAACCGTCAAACCGCAACTGGTGGGGAAGCTTCCCAAGGGGCTTCGCATCCGATCCATCGAGCTGGTTCCAGAAAAAGTCATGGTTTTCTCGCCGGTTCTGCCAAAGAAGGGTACTGAAACAAGTGTGACCACGACACCAATCTACTTGGAAAGCATTTCGGAAGATTCAATAATCTTCTGTAAAATAATCGCACCGCCTTCCGTTCACCCGGTCGACAAACGCTGGCCGGATGTGCAGGTAAATATTTATCTGGAACAAAAATGATGAACGATGGTTCGGAAAGTGCCGCGTCATTTTTCGTATCAGCCTGCAGAAATCCACCAACCGCTATACAAAATAATAAAAGCAGCAGGATGTAGGAAATCTTCTTGAAATTTTTTCTCTCCAGCATTGCCTCTGCTTGCTGCAAAAGGGGATCGTTCTTTCTTTTGCGAATGACATCCCCAACCGTATAGAACAGGAAAACACAAAATATCAGATTTAACAACATAATCGTGATGCTTAGCGCAACCGGACGATGGCAGCGAACACGCCGACGACAATGCCACCGACAACCGAAGCCAAAGAGAGTATCGGCGCTTTATCCATCGGATTGATCTCTCCGAAGACTTAACACGGGAATCGGACTGCGCCGAAACATCTTTTGCGCGCAGGATCCAATGACCATATCCACAAAATTGGACCTGCCCTTGGTACCCATTACCAGTAGATCCGGCTTCTTTTCATCGATTTCCTGCAAAAGGGCTTTGTACGGGACGCCGATGCGAACATTGGTTTCCACGGCCAGGTTGCCAGCATTTACTTTTTGCACCAGTTTCGCAAGGAGTTCCTTGCGCTCTTTCATGTTTTCATCCACGTGTTTTTCGACTGAAAATTCCGGTACCCGTGCTGCCACCATTTCCAGCATGCCGATATCTCTCTCGTTGAAGACATTGGTTAACAGCAACGCTGCCGCCACATCTGCCGCAAGGCTGGCAGCATACTGGACCGCGGGTTCAGAATAGTCGGAAAAATCCACCGCTACCATGATTTTATTGATGGTTTTCATTCTCGGTTCCCTTTCTGTTCTCAGGCTCCCTTTTTACCTTGTTTAAACATCGACTTGGGATGCCGGCTTTTACGGCCGGAGTGACAGAATGGGCAACTCATATTCGTGCTGGCCTCCCTCCCGGATATATTTACTATCTTGATAGTCAGGGACTCCTCTGGTCGGCGCAACTCCTTTTAATAAAGAAATGTTCTTTGCCTCTATCCCCTGTCAATTTCTTTCAATTTGCGCATGATCTCCCGGGGTGACCCGTAAACGGAAACCTTCAGGATTTCGTCCATTTTCTTCTCGGCGATTTTATTCCTATTCATCACCTTCTTTTTGTAGGCTTCCTTCAAGCACTCCAGAAGCTCATCCAGGCTGCATGGTTTTTGCAGGTAAGAGTATGCACCGCTTTTGGTGCACTCTACAGCCGAGTCAATGGTGCCGTG
>CAZKYZ010000364.1:0-2175 GCA_964557055.1 uncultured Desulfobacterales bacterium | reverse complement strand
CGTGGCCGGTCAGAATGACGACTTCCATCCAGCGGTGCTCATCCTTGAGCGCCTTGAGCGTCTCTTCGCCGTTTATCCCGGGCATTTTTAGATCCACCAGGGCGACATCGATGGGATTTTTCCTGGCCGCCTCAATGGCTTTTTCTCCACGGTTGACGGCAATTACATTGAAATCCCGTACCTGCAGGCTTTTGCTGATGGACTCAAGGAACTGCTCTTCATCATCTACGATTAACAGATTGATTTTATCGTCGGTCATGATCGTATCTCCTTGTTATTTTAAATTTCAGCGTTCAATTCTCAATTGGGGTGAACGTTTTCTTCTAAAAACTGATCCACTTCCAGTAACCAAAAAACACCCATAGCCATAATACGGCCATGCTGAGGACAAAGACGAAAAAGCCATGGACCAGAAAGTCTTTCATGGTCAGCAGCTGCTCGCCTGTCTCGGGGTCCCGGGCCATGCTGAAAACGATGGCATTGTTGGGCGTCCCGATGATCAGCATATGCGCAAAGGAAGATGAGAAAGCGGTCGCCAGACCGACCATGATCGGTGAGGTCCCCGACAAAGTGGCCATGGGCACGGTTATCGGCCCTACCGCGGCCACCGTGGCGCCGTCGCTCATGAAATTGGTTAGAAAGCCGGTAATCAAGCTGGAAGAGATGCACAAGCCCGTACCGCTTCTTAAAACGTCGGGCAATACGGTTACAAAGCTGCTGGCCAGCCACAGTGCCGCGCCGGTGCTGGCCAACCCGTAACCCATGGCGCTGGCCGCTGCATAAAGGGCCACCACGTCCCAGTGAATGCTGTTGATGTCTTTCCAGCGCAGTACACCCAGGACGTTCAATAGTACCAGGCAGAGGATGGCCGGCCCGCCCATGCCGAAACGGTCGGATAGGGTGCTCCACAGCACGACCAACAGTACAAGGACGGCGGCCGCCTTGTACTCATCCCCGGTCATTTTGCCGATTTTCTGCGACTCCCGCTTCACTGCCGCAGCTATGTTCACCGACCCGGATTTAATTTTGTTCCGAAAAACCAGTAGAAAATAGCCGGCGATCACCAGGGCCATCACCGGTACAAACGGCATTCCCATTTTGACCCAGTTGCCGAAGGAGAGACTCACCCCGTAATCCGACAGGATGCCCAGCATGACGGCGTTGCGTCCGCCGGCAGCCGGAGATCCGGGACCGCCGACGTTTCCGCAGAAGGTCAGCATGAGCATCAGCATGACCACCAGGCTTTTGTCCTTTTTGATGCCGGCGGCCTTGATCGTCCCCATGTAGACCATCATCAAAATTGGGGCGATAAAGGCCACCAGGGCGTGTTCGGACAGGAAGGCCGCCGACACAGCTAGAAGAGGTCCAAAAATAAGGGCAAAACGAACAAGGGATGTGCTGGTCCCCAGCAGCAAGATGCCGATGCGCCGGTCAAGGCCTGTTTTGCTGATGGCTGCGGCCAGCGCCAAGACGCCAAAGATAAAAACCACCGAATCCTTGGCGTAGGCCTGGGCCACTTGATCGGCCGGAAAAACATTGAAAAAATACATCAGTACGCCGACCAGCAAGGCGGTAATTCCGATAGGGATGGCGCCCGTGCCCCATAAGATGGCCGCAACCAGTAGAACACCCACCATGACTTTGGCCCGCAGGGCAACCTGTTCCGTAGTCAGGGGTGTTTTGACCAATTTGCCTTCAGGAGTCCTGGCCCGATTGTACAGTTTCGCCTTGCGGGAATAATATGCCGCAATGCTCTGGCCGGATTCCATCTGGCGGTAATCGGAATACCCGGCAATAGCTTCACCCTGTTCACCGCTTTTGGGAGATGTGAGGAAGATTTCAAGCCGCTGCGGCGTCGGCATGGCGACCAGACCCAAAAAAAGGCACAGGCACAGGAGAATGATTCCCGGCCGGGCATTGTGAACCCCGACCAGCCAATCCCTGAGGCCGCTCCTCTTAACCTCGGGGATCTCGTGGCGGGCCAGGGCATTGACCCGCTCTTCAAGGGCCGCTTTCACCACCTTTATCAAATCGTCCAGGTCGCAGGGCTTTTCAAGATAGTAAAAGACATCGTGCTTGCCGGTCATCCGGGCCGATTCCAGGTTACCGTGGCCGGTTTGCATGATAACCTGCACTTCGGGACGGATTTTCTTGATCTCCTTCAAAGTCTGGATG
>CAZKYZ010000363.1:0-4258 GCA_964557055.1 uncultured Desulfobacterales bacterium | reverse complement strand
TTACGAAACCGTCTGAAACATGACTTTTTACGAGTCCATCTTTTTTGTGGCCGCTGCGCTGTCAAACCGTCTGCGTCGCAGCGACTACCGAAGCCGGATATTTCTGGTGGGAATACGCCACAAAAAAAGCGCTACCCATTGGAAGCCGAATTTCATCAACACCGGATCATCTTTGCGCAGTTTTTTTAGCAGGGTGCTTTTGATCTTGTATTTTTTGAGAAAACTGCTCCCGAAAACAAACTCCCGGAACCGGTCGATGTTGTAGGTTGCCATAAATGCCATCTTGCCCGCCTGGGACTCCGGGCCCTTGCCGTTCCAGGGGTCTACCGCGAAACGCCGTTTCAGGTCGGACCACAGCAGTGTCATCCGATGGTACTCAAGGGCCTCCTGGTCGTCTGCCCAACTTTTCACGGTCCAGGGAGTGTCCTCCTGTTGCCCCTTGCAAAAATCCGGAGGCCTGAAAAAATGAACCAGCCTTGATTTTCCCGTGGCCGCCTCCTGAAAAGCGCCCTGCTCCAGGGGAAACGTCCGGCAGGCATCCGGCCGGTGGGAATACACCCGACAGCCGGCAAGACTTAGAAAAGGACAGGTTCTTTCAGTATTTTCCGACATGCGCAACAGCACATCCGGGAAATAGTTGCCTTCCCGCAAAACAATGTCCGCGTGCTGTTCCAGAAACGAATCCGAATCGATACCCAAACTCTGTTTCAACTGGACAACGTCATAGGGATACAAAAACAGATTCAGGTTCCGGCAACACCGGTTAAAACAGGATATTCCTGGATGGCATCGGAATAAAAAGGTCTCGCCATCGGCCAGACGGCGGCCCGGCAATCCATCCAGGCTGTCGGGATTAACAGATTTCATTATGGTTCACCCCGCTCGTTTTCAACCGGCGCCTGCCGGCCATCCCCTTGCGGTCCCCAGGAAAGGATCATCTGGGCAACGGTCATCTTTATTTTCACCCGGAAATCCCGATCCGCCCTCAGGCTGCTCTCAATTCGGACCATTTCCCTGTAGAAAGGCGTACGATCGAAAGGAATGTACGTTTTGTGTCCACAGCGTTCATCAAATTCACTGCAGGCTTGACCGCTGGCGGGTCTCCGCCCCGGGAGGATCAACTCGTGCGGTATTCCGTGAAGCCGGCAGATCATGGGGCGATATGCATATAAACGGCATTTCCCCCCCCTGTTCAACGGGCACATTAGCCGTATTCGCTGAACCCCGGCCGGCCGCATTGCCGCCTGTACTTTAGCGGCGCGGCCCCGGATGTCTTCTTTTTCAGCATTCGGAAGATCTCCGAACCCGGACTGCAGAAAAATGTATTCCGTCAACGTGTGGTGGTAGAAAAGGGTTTCACAACAATTATCCCGGCAGCCGGCACATCGGAATCCGTAGGTGTGCGCCGTCTTGCTGTAGGCAGCGTCTATTTTGCGAAAAAGCATCGTTACCGCTTCGATATGTTCGGCGTTGCCGTCGGCAGAATGCGTGATCTTGGCTAACAGCATGGCAATCCGGTCATACCAGCGGGGATGGGAAAAAAATTTTGGTGTACAGATCGAGAATCGAATGATCCGTCATGCTGGCGATCACATCGCACACCAGGCGTTCCCGAGTCGTCACCTCCCGGTCACACCCGGTGAGGTTCAGCAGTTTCATCTCTTTTTTCAAAACATCTTCATGGTCGATGAAATAGCTGTACAGCTCCTTGAGTATCCGCCGGGCCTTCATGAATTCATTATGAACTTTGGGGGCTTTGTATACATTTTCATGGAGAAACTTCCGCAGCGAAACCATGGCAAATTCCATATCCGCCCCCATGGCCAACTGCAATCCTTCCGCATCCACATAAGTGGATGCCAGCAGATCGTTGATCATGGACGTTACCCTTTCGGAGTGCGTGGTTCCCAGTATGCGAATGCAGTCGGTGGGCACTTGCGTCTCCTGTATGACACCGCTGCGAATCGCGTCATCGAGGTCATGGTTCAGGTAGGCGATAATGTCGGCAACCCGCACGACATTGCCCTCAACAGTGCAGGCTCTCAATTCCGGAGCGTCCGGAATGATTTTCCCACGGCCTTTGGAATGTTTGAGAATTCCATCCCGGACTTCGTAGGTCAAATTGAGGCCCTTTCCGTTTTTTTCGAGGACATCAACGACGCGCAGGCTGTGGAGCGTATGGGAAAAATCTCCCGGAAATATCTCCCGCAAAGCCGTTTCGCCGCCGTGCCCAAAGGGTGTATGCCCGAGGTCATGGCCGAGGGCAATCGCTTCGGTCAGGTCCTCATTCAACCGCAGGGCCCGGGATATGGTCCTTCCGATCTGGGCAACCTCCAATGTATGGGTGAGGCGGGTCCGGTACTGGTCCCCCAGCGGGGCCAGAAAGACCTGGGTTTTATGCTTCAGCCGCCGAAAAGCCGTGGAGTAAATAACACGGTCCCGATCCCGCTGAAAAGCGGTTCGAATGGGACAGGGCGGCTCTTCCAGTTTGCGCCCCCGGGTTTGACTGCTCAGACATGCATATTCGCACAAAAAAGCCTTCTCGCGTTCTTCGTAATCTTCTCGAATCGACATTTGCGGCCGCTTTCCCATTCAATTTTTCTCAATTTAAATGCTTTTATTTTAAACGATAACAGCATATTCCACCCACAAAAATAAGGTAGGATATCCACAGACAGTCCGGTTTGTAAAGCAATTTCTTTACTGTTCGTCCCAAACGAAAAGGGCACTTTTCCCGCAACCGCGGCAGTTCTCTCCAAAATGGATTTCGGGATAAGCGTTCACCATTTTGGAAGTGGATAGTGTCCTGTCTCACAAATTTCCTGCTGACATGGGTACACCGAATTGTCTATAGGGAATAATAATTTCTTTCAATTCTTGTCGATTTGTGTAAATAAGATTTCTTGGGGTGCCGTGAGAGAGAGATACATGGGTGGACATCATCTCATTTTGGGTGAAATTATTGATTTCCTCACCAACCGGTTCGTGGCGGATACGCACGACGAAAGATATCGCCAGAGACTGGCAAGATTGCTGGTGACGGAGAAAAGGCATCTTACCGAACAGATCCGTACACGGATCGAATTGATCGTACGGGCCGACAATCATAAAGCCAGGGTGCCCCTTGATTTTATTGTTATGGCCGGAAAACAGGCGGCCATGTGTATAAAATATGCGCCGGGATCTCTGGTCACCCGGCACAGACCGGCTGTAGCGACAGCAAGAATGTATGCGGATTATCAAATTCCGGTGACCGTGGTTACCAACGGCGAGGACGCCCATGTATTGAATTCGGACACCGGCAAAACAATTGCCACGGGGCTGGCTTCGGTGCCGGATCCCCTTGCATTACAGGCACTGGTGGAAACCATTGGATACAAGCCGGTTTCGCCTCGCCGGGCGGAGCTGGAATCCCGGATTGTCTATGCCTATGAAGTCAATGGCAGCTGCCCCTGCGATGATACCATCTGTAAGCTGGCGCCCGCGTAAACAACATACATTGTAAAAACAGCAATGTCGGTCTGGTCCGTTCGATTCCGGATATGGAAAACCTGACATTTTTGCGGACGCCTTTTACGCGCCCCGGAATATCTGAAGACGCGACAGTGCCCTAAAGGAATATGCCCGGCAGCTGGATGGATAAAAAACCGGTGGTTGCCTCAACTTTTTGCTTGCATTTCAGAAATTTGTTTTATATTTTGTTGATTTACAAAAATGCGTCTGGACTCCAGGACAACAAAGTGTTGTTCTTGTGGGGTATTTGCCCTTTGCGTTCGTTTTTCGCTCACCATGCCGGTCGGCCTCCAACGAACGGCATGTACGCGCCGGACAAACCAGATGCTAACGGGAGCCAGGAGGTGAACAGATAGCTATACCAAAACATTACCAGAAAACGAACAGCAGCGCGGACAAAACAAGAATCAATCAGAATATCAGGGCCAAGGAAGTCCGGGTTATCGACCCCGATGGAAATCAGGTGGGCATCGTACCGACATATAAGGCCCTGGCAACGGCCAACGACTTCGGTTTAGACTTGGTGGAGGTTTCACCCAATGCAAATCCGCCTGTCTGCAAGATTATGGATTATGGCCGATTCAAGTACGAACAGACAAAGAAGAAACAGGAAGCCAAGAAAAAGCAGACGACGTTTCAGATTAAGGAAATAAAGGTAAGACCCAAAACCGGCGAACATGATCTGCAGGTAAAAATCGGCCATATCAAGAAGTTTATTGATAAGAAAGATAAAGTTAAGGTCACC
>CAZKYZ010000362.1:0-4264 GCA_964557055.1 uncultured Desulfobacterales bacterium | reverse complement strand
AGATGAAAAAGAAAGGGTCTAATTGATTTTAAAAATCTAATGGCTTTACTTGGGTTTGAAAACCATTCGGATCTGAAAGGGCCACCATAAATGGGTTGGCAGAGCGATACAGGAAGACAATTGTGATATTGACAAATAAAAAAAAATTATAGAAAACATCAGCATCATGTATGCTATAATTGTAAGATCAATCGAAAAACCATCACTCCAGACGGATAATTAACGACTGTATTGGCGCAACGATAATATCTTTCTCCCGCCCCGGCTTTTTTAGTTCCTGCTGTTCTGTTTGGAAATGAGGCCATAGCGCATTTACTTTTGAACCTTTTCGGTGAATATTGTACGTTATATTAGGGTCAATCCAAATTTCCTGTTTGAAATGATAACGGGCGCTTTCCTGCGGCTCTGGAGGGTTGGTAAAATGGAAAAATTTCCCGGGAGACAACGTGTTCAAATCACTTTCCGAATGATAAGCGCAGTATTGCTTTTTATTTCAGTGCTAACCATTGGTCTGCCAGCCAGTGCAAGTTGGCTAGTCATTGTAAGTCCAGCCTATAACACTCAATATACAAGCGGCCAGCCTTTATCGCTTGAAATCGGCGTTCTTACTGCCGAATCTTTTGATAAAATTGAGGTGTCCTGGTGGTACGAGACGGAAACGCTTTCGGCCTGCAAGGCTGCAGGGAATTGCCGGTATGGCAAAAAAACGCTTCTTTATGCGGATGGATTACAAGAAACTGGTGTAGTCTATTTCCAGGAAGAGCTTTCCTATTTTGTGAATGCGCCCCATGGAACATGGCGCATTCAAGCAACGCTTATCAAGGGTGATCTGGCATTGCTTACCACCAACTCAGTCGTATTCGATGTTGTTCCGGGTAGCATAGATCATTTACCGGACAATATTGGTCCGGTGGAAATCCATGGGCCTGACCTGCAGGTGACCGATTTTGAATTGGATATTCTTCCGGCAGGCCAAAAAGATATGGAAGGCAACACGTATTCCGAAATGCGATACTATTTTGTTTGGACTGTTAGAAACATGGGTGATAAGATCGCAACCGTTTCAAAGTTCAAGGTGACCTCCCAGGTGTTGTCCGGGAGCGCAACCGGTGCAGGCCACCTGGCATATACGGCGGATATCAAACAGTTGTGGCCCAACCCTAACCAGATTTCTGGTGCCCAGAAGATCTGGAATACAGAACCTTTTGCGGCACCCGAATCTCCAGTGACCTTTCGGTTTCGGGCGACCGCTGATCATCTTGGTGATGTAAAAGAAAAAAATGAAGCCAACAATGTTCTCGTCAAGGATGTCACTGTCCCCCAATTGATGTTCTCGACGCCACCCCCGGGTGTACTGAAAAAAGAGCTTACGTTCCAACAAGAGACTCAAGGTCTTGATTCACTGAAACCGGTAATCATAAGCTACCCAAGCCAGGGACAGGTTTTTACCGTTCCTGCCAACATTACACCCCGTGTGCAGGGTGGAGGAAAGGTTCGCTACACCCTTAAAAAGAAGGTGAATGGGCGCTGGGTTGCTCAAAAACCGGTGGCAACTCCCAAACTTCAGATTACCGATCCCGGGTTTTACTGCCTGGTCGCGGACCCGGAAAGCAAAACAGCTGCCGCCAGCAAGTGCGTTCCCTTTGAGGTCAAAGCGAGAAGAACAGGTTTACAACCAAAGGCAGTGCCAAAAACCGCGCCCCTCGTAGAAACTCCTGTTCAGAGCGAGAAACCTTTGATTGATTCTGACAAACTGCGTCGGACAACAGATTCACAATGAACGATCACAAGCAGGAAGAATAAAAAACAAGCTGAGAATTTCCCCCTTAAACGGCTCCATACCGCCTTTTTCGGTCTGAAGGGAGGGATATAGCCGTCGGAAAGATCGTAACCCGATTGGAAGATTAGCCATATATCTTCAAGCTGTTCGTTTGGTGCGATCCTGAATACACTACTCCTGGTGGAATCGGGCAGAATCGGAGAATCGGGGACGGACTATCAGAACATCCCAACCTATCATCCTATAGCTGTCTTTGAGATATCAAAAACAACCCGATATCGCATTTTTCAGCGTTGAAAAAAAAGTTATAGAAAGCCATATCCCATGTCAAGAGCGAACCGCCATTACATACCCGGCTTTATCTGGCACATCACCCGTAGATGCTAGCAACTTGAATTCCTGCTGCGGTTTTGGGAGGACCGGCTCCGTCTGAAAGGAATTTTTCCGGATTCAATGAGATCCAAAATCACCGGCAAATGTGAAGAAATCCAAGGGACGCCTGCACATTGACAAAATGATAACATTTGTTGCACAGTAGTGTATTCATCTGTACGGAGAGAAACGTGGCATTCTTCCATCTGTTTAAGAAAAAGGACAAGTCCGAAGGCCAGCCGATCGATGGTCTTTCCCGCTATCTGTCGGCTTTGGAAAATGGCGATCGCGACCAACTGCTGCGGGCGGTTGTCTCTGATGGGGGCGACGAGAGTCATGGCCATGTGATGGCCGATTTTTTCCTCGAAATCCATGCCGTCTTCTCCGGGGTCCGTGATATCTTCGGGATGGATATTACCGACGTTGTGGGACTGAAAAATTTTCCTTTTCATGGATCGGATGACACCCGGACAGCTGAATTCCGACGCGATGGAAATGTGTGCCTGGCCAAAATGAAAGATGGCCACGTGTATGTCCTGGTAAAGGCCGGCGGTGTCTGGCGAGTTCAGTGGCCCGATTTGACGATCAACGCGGTTACTGTGGATGCAGGCATGGCAATGGCGCTCACGGCTGCTTTTGCCAAAGCGCACGCATCCCTGGGCAAGGATCTGATCTCCGCACAGGACATCCAGTCGGAGTTGGAGGCGTCCCTGCAGGACGCACTGGCGCCCTACGCCCAACAGATGCCGAAGGCATATAATACCTTCCCCCTTCACGATCTTGCGAATATCCAGCCGCAGACGGTTGATCCGTCTCTGCGTTCCGATCTCGAAGCGGCCTACGAAAAGTTCCGGAAAGCAGTTGTCCAGAAAGATCACGAGGCTCTTTTTGTCGCCACACGTATCAAAACCAGCGAGCTGAACATACTCGAAAAGAAAGTCTCAGCTGGCGGTTTTGAGGATTTTGCGGATTGGATTGCCATGATGAATCCGCCCCTTGCCGAAACCGCTTTTGTAACCATCAAGCTCGATGGTGATGATTTTGCCGCCTATTATTTCACCTGGACGCCCGCTTATTCCAGCGAGGTTCAGAACCTGTCGGTACGTCAATTCGAGAAAACAATGGACGGGTGGACGATGCTGTACACATTCGAGGCCAGCGACGTCCCGCTGAGCGTGGCTTCCGATGAGGACCTTACCGCAAAAATATTGGAGGAGGTGGAATCGAATCCGATCATCAAGATGAAACGCCCGGTCAGGAAAAAAACCAGCAAGACAACCGAACGGTATAATGCCAGGCTGAAGGCGGAGCTGGACACGATCTACGACGCGTATCAGCAGGCACTATCGATCGGCGATCTGCAGGCTTTTTTTACAACGACCAGGTCCTCCCTGTCCGACGAGGAACAGCTTCGATCCGCATACCGTAAACGCTTTCCTGAAATCCTGGCTTTTTACCCACCCCGCAGCGAAACGACTTTCGTTACCTTGCGAAGGCAGGATGCTGAACTGGCAGGCTATTATCATATTGTGCCGGAGCCTTCCGCCCCCGAATTCGAAAACGTGCTTCTCGTGCCTTTTGTGCGTCATGCGGGGAAATGGAAGATATTGTTTTCCCTCGATATGGTTCCGCGGATCAACTTGCTCGCTGCCAAAGGTGAGGGGGACCGGATCAGCCGGGCCCTCGAGGTGATCGATCTGACCGGAACATTGCTCAACCTGGAATACATCACCAGCATTTTTGAGGATAGCCTATTGCCGGACAGCCACCGTGATTTGCTTTGTGCTGTAACCGCCATCGATACAGGAGAATACGAAGCAGCGCTGGAGCTGCTGCAGCCGCTGGCCGAAAAAGGATCGGCCCGGGCCAAAACCGCCCTGGGCCTGCTCCATGCAAAAGGGAACGGTGTCCAAAAAGATGGCCACAAGGCGTTTCATCTGTTTACGGAAGCTTCCCGCCAGGGTGACAGCGATGCTTTTTACCACCTGGGGTATGCCTATTTCAATGGAGAAGGTGTAGGCGCCAATCAGACACGAGCCCTGGCCTGCCTGATGGCGGCGGACAGGCTGGGCCATGAAAAAGCCGGGCGGGAAGTGGAAAGCGCCCGGGCCG
>CAZKYZ010000361.1:0-4273 GCA_964557055.1 uncultured Desulfobacterales bacterium | reverse complement strand
GCGGATGCCCCCTATCGCATGCTGCCCAAAGATCTGGAAAAGCTCTACGTGCGCAACACCGCCGGCCGGATGGTCCCCTTTTCTTCTTTTGCATCCGGGCGGTGGAGCTATGGCTCTCCAAAGCTGGAGCGCTACAATACTTTTCCCTCCATCAATATCCAGGGAGAACCGGCACCGGGCAAAAGTTCCGGCGAGGCCATGCAAGCCATGGAAGAGATCGTGGCCAAGTTGCCCCAGGGCATCGGCTTTGACTGGACCGGGCTATCGTACCAGGAGCGAATGGCCGGTTCCCAGGCGCCCCTGCTATACGCATTTTCGATTTTCGTTATCTTTCTTTGCCTGGCGGCCCTGTATGAAAGCTGGCCCATTCCCATCTCGATCCTGCTGACGCTGCCCCTGGGGGTCATCGGCGGTGTGATCGCCTCTTCTCTGCGGGGCTTGCCCAACGACGTTTACTTTCAGATCGGATTGCTGACGACCTTGGGTCTGACCACCAAAAACGCCATCCTGATCGTCCAGTTTGCCAAAACCCGGGTCGAAGAGGGGGCTCGCCTCACAGCAGCCACCCTGGAAGCCGCGAAATTGAGATTGCGACCAATCGTTATGACTTCGTTGGCTTTCGGTTTTGGGGTGTTGCCGCTGGTTCTGGCCGGTGGTGCCGGTGCGGGGGCCCAAAGAGCCATCGGCACGGGTGTGTTGGGAGGCATGGTGACATCCACCCTGTTGGTGATACTGTTCGCGCCACTTTTTTACGTTATGATCTACAAGGCACTGGGCAAACACCGAAAGCGGGTAACCATGAAGCATGTTGTAGAAAAACCGTCAGGAGGACAATCCCATGAATAGAGCTTTATGGATGCTACCGGCTGTACTTGCAATTTTCCTGTGTGGCTGCTCCCTCGCACCAAAATACGAAAAACCCCAGGCGCCCGTTCCTGGCGAATGGCCGCAGGGAGAGGCCTTCCAGGATGCCTCGACCCTGCCCGAAATACCGATCGGCGGAAATCTGGAATGGGAAGCATTTGTGGAAGACAACAAACTGAAAAAGGTGATCGCGATTGCCTTGGAAAACAACCGTGATCTGCGGCTTGCCGCTTTGAGTGTGGATAAGGCGCGGGCCCTGTATGGCATTCAACAGGCGGAACTGTTTCCGACCATAGGGGCGGTGGGAACCGGTGTCAAGCAACATCGCTCCGAGCATCTCATCGGCCCCGGTGATCCGCGTACGGTAGAGCAATACAGCGTTGACCTCGGAATCGTTTCCTGGGAAATTGACTTTTTCGGCCGCATCCGTAGCCTGGAAGATCAGGCCATGGAAAACTACCTGGCCACTGAAGAAGCCCGGCGGAGTGTACAAATTTTGTTGATTTCAGAGGTGTCGCGGGTCTATCTGACCCTTGCCGCCGACAGGCAAAAGCTTAAACTGTCCCGCTCCACCCTTGAATCCCAGCAGGTTTCCTACGATCTTATTCAAAAAAATTATACAATCGGGCTCGCCACGGAAATTGATCTTCGTCGTGCCCAGACCCAGGTGGAAGCCGCCAGAAGAGACGTCCCCCGCAATATCCAGATTGTGGCGCAGGGCCGCAACGCCCTGACCCTTCTGGCCGGCGCTCCGGTGCCCGAAGAATTATTGCCGGAAGATCTGCAAAGTGTCATGCCGTTCAAGGACATTTCTCCGGGCCTCTCATCGGAGGTGCTCTTGTCGCGGCCGGATATCCTCGCCGCCGAACACCGCCTGAAAGGGGCCAATGCCTTTATCGGGGCGGCCAGGGCAGCCTTTTTTCCGAGCATATCCCTGACAACCGTGTTGGGAACAGCCAGCAACGAGCTCGCCGGACTTTTCAAATCCGGGTCCGGTACCTGGAGCGTGGCACCGCAACTGGTTCTGCAGATTTTCGACGCCCGCACCTGGGCCGCCCTGCGGTACAGTAAAGCGGATCAAAAAGTGATTCTGACCGAATATGAAAAGGCTATCCAGACCGCTTTTAAGGAGGTCGCTGATGCGCTTGCCGTACAGGGCACCATCAATCAGCAGGTGGCGGCCCAGGAATCGCTCGTGGAAGCGGCTGCAGAAGCATATCGTATTTCCAACAAACGGTACACTATCGGCATTGACAACTATTTTGGCGTGCTGGATGCACACAGGACCCTCTATTTGCAGCAACAGGTACTGATTACGCTGCACCTGGCCAAACTTGCCAACCAGGCCAGATTGTATTCCGTATTGGGTGGTGGAACCGTGTAGCGAATTTCGGTAAGAACCTGCTGACCTTCAGAATTTAGAAGGAGGTGTGCTTATGGCCGATGTAACGAGTTCACCGGAAGAACTCACTCCTATGATACAGATGTTACGTTAGTTCCGCTGCGTTTTTCATCCAGCAAAATATCCCAATCCAGCGTAAATGTGGCCATCCCCAGCGGTTATCGAGTTGAGATTGGCGACAAGGACGGGCCATCGCATTGCTACGTTTGAACCATTAAGAAATGTATAACGATCAAATATCATTCGATGGGCGTGACTGTCAAGAATGAAGACCTGACACTGTTGGTTTCCTTATGCTCGGCTTTGCCCTTTAAATCGGGTTCAATTCGAGCCCTGATGGTGGATGTTTTGCCCATGGATTACCTCCTTTTGAGTTTTTATGGCTGTGACTCAAATGGGGCACATTGTCAAGGATTGGGTGATCAATCAAATTGCCCAACGTGCTCTTCAGCGGCTGCGGCTTTTTGCGGTCCGCTGGAAGAGATTGTTGGAAGGGAGCATGGTCGCATCTTCCAATTTCATTATTCGCCTTTGAACCACATTAACCATGCCCTTTAGTGATAAATAGATATTCGGTATTTCGCTATCGAGATTTAATGTTGCCAGGGGGTATCAAATAATTAATATTTAAGATACGGCCATGTTGGGTTCCATACAAATGGATGGTTAGTGTTAACTCATAATTTGTGTAAATTGCGTTTCACTTCCTTACCAACTCCACCTTGGAAATAGATGTGACTATCGATATTAACTCGAAGCATGATATAAAACGCTTTTCTATCATCAGCCACATCATATAATACCCTGTATTTTGCTAAACCACCTGCCAAAATATCACACTCGAATGAATTATCTCTTTTGTTCCATGTAGGAATGAAATCAGGGCAAGAATTCGTTAGATTGCATTTTTCTTGAATATTTTTTGCTGTGTTGAATGCATAGTTTTCAGCTTTTGATAAAGAGTACCTTACAGATGTAATAGCCACTATCATAAATATAATTGTTAGAGTTGGCCGAGTGATATCAGCAAATAAAATTTCTCTCTGTTTTTTAAGAAAAAGGTTAATTGCCTTTCTACAAATATTGAACACTGAAATGCATAAAGCAATTATTCCGACCATCCAGAATACGGACGTATGAATATCCATTGGCATAGTGGATAAAGGTAAAATGAATAAAGTAGGCAAAATCTGGAGTACCCACCATATTATTGACTTATTTTTGATCTTAATATTCATATTGTTAATTAACACTAACGAAAAGCTCACCCGGACCGAGGGCCGCAAGGCCCTTGGAAACAGGTGGTGGCGACATGTTCGGCAATTTTCGGAAACTTATTAGGGACACTACCATCCAGGACCAGGTTGAAGCAATAGCTCCGGCATTTCTTCCGATGCATCAATGTCACGAGTTAATCGAACATACTTGAACCAGTCGACAATGCCGTCCTTCGTATGGAGCGACAATGCTCGCCCATGGTGCTGATATATCATGATATCTCCGACCACCGCAAATGGTTTACCGAAAAGCGCTTTTATCTCAGACGCAAATCTCCCAACGAGATCAGCTTGACCAAGATCAGGATCCCTGAGCCGGCACCAGATGGCTACCAGCTTCTCATTGCTGTCGTAGTAATCTCCAATCTTTTTGCTGAATTTGTACACAACAATGGAGAATCCTCGAAATCTTTCACCTTCACTGTATCGTGTCGGTGTGGCAAACAATTTGTATTGATAGAAAAAACCTGATTCCTTTGGTCTGTGCATCCAGTGGCTCGCTTCAAATGAAACACTATTAGATGGCCCCTTTTTTATCTTGAAAGTGATAAGCTCGAGGGGAACTGATAGAAAAGCTGCAAGCGCATCGTTCTGCTTGGTAGGCTTCACCAGAGACTTGTTGTGGGGACGCGTCTGCCCTTGGATAGCGTTTGTTAGCAATAGGCTCGCTGTAGATACGAACAGTAATATCACTATAGTTTTAGTTATGAAATTATGGATTCGACTCGAT
>CAZKYZ010000360.1:0-4276 GCA_964557055.1 uncultured Desulfobacterales bacterium | reverse complement strand
GACCTTGACGGTTTCGTCTTTCAAGGCAAGTTCTTCAGGTGAAGGAAGAAAGTCGGAAATGACCTTGACCTTCCCCATGGGCTCATTCGTGTATTTTATTTTGGCTGTCATATATTTTCTTTCCTTTCCGCCAATATCCAGCGCCGATAATTCTAATTTTGTTTTTTCTGTAGGTAAACCTAACTGTCACAATCCCACCAGAGACACTGCCAAGGCAATAAAACCGTTTTTCATCATCACTGTGGTCAAGATCCTCCAGAATGACACGATTATGATCCAAGAAAGCAAGCTGTGCCAATGCAAAAGAAACGCCATGTTTTTCTTGATTAACCGCGTCTTTATAGGAATCCCACTCAAAATCAAATCGTTTTTTCATTGATTCAGGATAGGTTCGGAAAGATATTTTGTCAATATAAAAATATGGCTATTTATATGGCTTAACAACCCGGCCGCGGTAAGGACACGGGTTCCCGGCACTCCCCCGCACAGATCCCGGCGTGCGATATTCCCGTACCGTACGCTTCAATCGAACACCGTACTTCCGTTCTTCGAGGGCGAATGCTCCGATGGATGCTGTTGATAGAGATTGTTTTAATTGGTTCTCTTTTCAAAGTGTAACCCTAACGACGCGGATCTGGCGCGGCGATAAGCCGCCGGCATCCGGCTTGTCAGCTTTAGTCTTTGATTCTCTTGAACCTGCCCGGGTTGATGAATAGATCCTTGTTGTCCTTGTGGTTGAGAAATTCTTGCACCAACGCTTCCGTCGTCTTCAGATCATCATCGACCAAATCGGTGTTCAGTATTTTGATCTCCAGTTTGCCGTCCGTCAGTTGATACGACACGACAAGGAAAGCCTCTTTCTCTCCCTTGAGAGGCCCATCTTTAGTTCCAATGATCTGCAGTTGGACACACGATATGCCACCGATCTTGATGGGATAGCCTCGGTAGTAAAAGCCGTCCTTCCCAACGGGGTAGTGAATCAAGTATTCGGTAGTTGAATACTTCAGGATCATCATCCGTTCTGGTTCCCCTCCCTCATCGTGAATTTCTTCCCACAGACCAAGCACGGCAGAGTCGACAGAAACACTGTGCTCCTTGGTCAGAGGGGAATCGTATTCGCAACCGATAAGCAGCAGAGCCAATAGCACTGGCAACATTACGACACGTTTCATTTTAGTCCTCCATTCGTCAAAGCTCGTTTGAACTCTCTGGTTTTTACGAAGCGCAGCGGTGTAAAAAATCCTGTGCAGTGATTTTAGCTGCTTTTCATAATTTTTGATTTAATTTCTCCCCAGTTTTCATCCATACGTTCGGTAATGGATGAGGAAACAAATCCGATTGGTTGTAATTTTACTTCATTCATTTTATTTTCCTATAACGGCGAAGCTTTGTGGCGAACGAACCGAGTCCACGACAGCCCCAGGTTATTATTTACGGCCGGCGTCAGTGGCGAGCTTTGCGAGTCCTCTAACGCTGAGGGTAAAAATATAAATTATTCATACTCCTCATCAGAATCGTCATCATATTCCGGATATTGTGGTGGAGATTCGCCTATCGATTTAATAAGCCTTATGCTTTTGCGATTTCCCTTAGTCTCTTCTATCGATTGAACGCGTATGCGATGCCACCAATCATCACCGAAATCAAATAAGTAATGAAACACATCTTTTTCATCTAATCCGGCATCACCAATCTTTGTTTTGGCGGTGGACATTTTCTTTTTACCAAAGCCCATGAAATCTTCGGTATTTCCCGAGTGGGTTATTTCAGGAGCGTCCCATACGGATTGGAGATTGTTGGTGTCCGTTTTGGTTATGAAAAATGAGTATAAATGTGCATCGTATCGATCAAATGCATCAAAAATTGTATTATGCAGATCGTCAAAAGTACAATTCTCACTGGCTTCAATAACCCTATAAAGTTTTGGTATTCCGATTATCGAGACTCTAAATTGATATACTCTCATGGTGTCCTTTCATACAGTTAACTGTTTGGCTTAGTTTCAGACCTCGCATGGCAAGGTTTGAAACGCAGCGCTAAATTCTATGTTTCGGCATTTTTTCTTTCCGGTTCAACTTCCTTGGTCCATGGGTAGGTGTCGTGAATCTCACGGATGGCAATTGCTTCGGAACCGTAGAAACTGCCCCCTGCATACTCCTGAATCCAACACATATCCAACTTGTAATCACTGAAGTACTCTGACCACCTGCCGAAGGTTTCGTCCTTCCTCTGGATTAGGAAGACACGTCGCGTCCGATCCGAATGCGTCCAGCAGGCGATGGCCCACATGGAATTTACGAACACGGGCCACGCGTCGGATGGCTCAGGCGGCCGCTGCATGGTCTGTTTTTTTTTAAATGGCCAGATCATATTCTCCTGCGATCGCATCGATCGCGGCATTCGATTTTACAGAGCAGGCCCGCAGATCAGCCCCTGCGACGTTTCGCAGCCATATGAATCGGATAGGAACGTGTCTTGGCATAATGACAAACGCTCTTTGCCATATTTTTTATGCAACTGCCGGGCTACCGCCGTATCCCGGCCAGGACTCCCGATTCGTTGGGACTGGTAACCGGGATGCGCCGAATATCCTCAAAACCGGACACAGTCAGCATGTCCGTCAGCTCACCTTCGGTGTAGCTCCTGCCGCCGTGTGTTCCCAGGAGCATGTTGAGGGAAAACAGCGCCGCAAATAAAGGGGCGGTTCTGTCGTTGTCCAAAATGAATTCGTGAATGAGGATCATGCCCCCCGGTTCCAGGCAGGCGGCTGCTTTGGCGATAATCCGGCCGCATTCATCGGGGTCGGCCCCGTGCATAATGTGGGACAACCAGGCGGCGTCGTACTTACCTTTGATGCCCTCCTTGGTGAAATCGCCGTCGGCAAACGACACCCGCTCCACCATGCCAAAGCGCTGTATGATCTTTTCGGCAAACGGCCGGGTTGTGGGCAGATCGAAAATCGTGGCCTGCATCCCGGGGTTTTCCTTGCAGAAGTGAATGGCCCAAGTCCCCGGGCCGCCGCCAAGATCGAGAAGCCTGGACTTGCCGCCAAGGTCGATCTGCTTTACCATCCCCGGTGCCAGCCCCATGGCCATGTTGAACATGCCCATCAGAAAATTTTCGCGTCGTTTGGCGTCATCGGCAGGTCTTTCCCGGACAGGCTTTCCACTGCGAACGGCTTCGGGCAGCCGGTTGAAGGAATCCACCAGGTTCTGGTGATGCTGGATGATATAACCCAGATAGGCGGGTGACCGGGTGGACAGGTGCCTGTTGGAAAAAGGTGTATTGGTATAAACGTCCCCCGATTTTTGCAAAAGCCCCATGGCCGTCAGGGCATCAAGCAAACGCAGCATGGCACCTTCGTCGGCACCGGCCTGCTGCGCGATTTCAGCGCCCGTAGCACCGGCATCGCCGAGGCTGGTAAAAACATCCAACCGCACTCCCGCGTGCAGGGTCGCCGTCTGCCAGTACCCGCTGGAAACCGCCATCAGTTTTCCCGGATTCCATTCAGCTGATTTCATGTGTCTCCCCTTTTTATTGGTTTTCAGGCCGCTATTGGTAGATTGTACCCATTGCCTGAATTGAGAAAATTGAGAAAAATACAATATCCTTCGTGAATTATATACATAGAGATAATCTATGTGGAATTTATGCTTTTGGGCTCTTTTTCTTTTTCCAGGGTTTGAATATGGAGATAAAAACGGTAATCATTAATATCGAACACTGCAGCGCCCCAAACATAACATTCATTTTCTGGTTATACAAATAATTTTGGTCGGTTAACGATAACATCCCCAGCTTTCCGGAAATCTCCATCATCGTGGTTTCCCATGGACCGAGATAAAAGGTGCCAAAGAGAATTGCGGTGATGGTTACAATCCATTTGAAAATCATCCAATTATGCTTGAAAAAACCCCAATTACTGAACACCGCGTAGATCGTGCCGGTAAGCAGGCAGCCGAAGGCCCCTGGAATGACAACGACCGCCATGTCCACAAAATGGATGCTCTGGTTAATCCCGAACAGAACACCTCCGTCACCGACATCCCCTTTCAGGAAATACAGCAGAAGCAACGTCACCGCCCCCCCTATCCAACAGGAAACGGCAATCAGATGGAACCCTTTCAGCCATCGCAGCCCATTTTTCCCCAATTTCCGCATAACGCCTCCATAGTGATGCTCCTCTCGCAGAGCGGGAGGCATCCGGTGGCCCCCTCGAAGGGGGCTACCTCTCTTCGGTTCTCTCCCCATTGGGCCGCGCCGAGCATCGCAGCGA
>CAZKYZ010000359.1:0-4296 GCA_964557055.1 uncultured Desulfobacterales bacterium | reverse complement strand
CCGGCCACCGCGAGAATCCCGCGGCGGACGCCCGGGCGGTGGTCGGGACCGAGGAGGTCGCGACCGCGGACGTGATCGGGGTCCACGCCGCAACTGACCATCGTCACTCGGAAACAAAAAATCCGGCGCTCGCGCCGGTTTTTTAGTATCCAGAATCGTCCCTGCCGCGAAAAAAGGGCCACAGGAGGTCACAACCGTACCTCCCCCGCCCGCAGCCCAAAAAAACGGCAGCCCGCCGCCTGAAAAAATTTCAGTTTCCATCGAACAGGAAGTGGAACGCTTCCTGACGGCCTGGAAAACGGCCTGGGAAAATACGGCCACCAGTATCGGCGACGTCAATGCCTACATGGATTTCTATTCCGAAAATTTCGAGGCGAACGGATTTACCCGAAAAACCTGGCAGCGGGATAAAGCGCTTAAAAACAGGTTCAAAGCCTGGATCAAGGTGGATATTTCCAACATACGCATCGCCGGCCAACGGCCGGACGGCCCACTGACCGTGACTTTTACACAGGGATACCGTTCTTCCAACTACCAGGACCAGACCGAAAAGACACTGGTTTTACAAAAGGAAAAGGAAAGCTGGAAAATCATCGGGTTGTAATGAGAAAGCGTGCTGAGATGCATATAGTCGCTCCATAAACAGATCATGTCTTACGATCTTCTTCAACGAGGGAGGATTCGAGGATGCTATTTTCAAAAAGACTGATTCTTGTCATCGCTGCAACGGCATTGGTACTGGGGGGGAATATGGCCCTGGCCCAACCGGGGTACAAGATCATTGCCACCGCAGAACTCAAAGAATGGTTAGACCAGCCGGACAAACCCCTGTTGGCGTTTGCCCTGAGCCCTATTGAATTCAGCACCGGCCATATTCCGGGTTCCAACTGCATTCCTTTGGAGTTAATGGATAATTACTACAAAATGCCGGATGAATTGGGTACAGCCATCGTCTTCTACTGCAAAGAGCCGGGCTGTGGGAAATCCGAATTTGCTGCCAGAAAAGCATTGGAGATGGGCTACACCAATGTTTACTGGTACAGAGAGGGGCTACAAGGATGGACGGGGGCCGGCCTTCCCCTCAACACCACCATCAATATCTTGCAAAAAGAGGAGCCGGCGGGAATCTCGCCGCAGACGCTGAGGCAGAAACTGAACGGTGGCGAACAAGTACTTCTTATAGACATCCGGGACAAAGATTCACAGAAGGAATTCGGAGCCATCCCCGGCAAAACCCTGCACTATCCCTTCTATCGCCTGCACCGGCTGTATAAAGAACTACCGCCCAATAAAAAAATGGTGGTGTACGACATCAGCGGCAAACAGGCACCCGTGGCTATCCAGTATCTACTCAGTGTTTATTTTGACCCGGGCAACGTCACCTGGCTGACCGGCGGCATCATGAACTGGAAGAACAGCGGTTATCCGGTCGACACCGTGGAGTAAGCCGGCCAAATTGATTGCAAAAAATGCCGGTTTGCCCCACAAGGTTTAGGGCCGGCCTGATAGGTGCAGATTCGCCATATTCGCGCGCGCGGCCGACGCAACGGGTGTGCGCAAACCGACGTTTGAAATGACATATGAACTCGAATTCTGGATCTGGTTTGTTCGCAAGAATACCGGAGATTATCGCAAGGCACCGGATCTTCTACGCGGCGATCCTGCTTATAGCCACCATTGCAGTGGGCGCCGGCATCCCGCGGCTGACCGTCGACATGTCCACCGAGTCGTTTTTTCTGGAAGATGACCCGGTCAAGATCACCTACCAGCAGTTTCGCGAACACTTCGGCTCCGATGAATTCATCTTCATCATCTACCGGGCAAAAGACGGTGATATCTTCTCCAGCCAATCCCTTGCAGCCCTGTCCAGCATCCATGAAAAGCTTGCAGCTGAATCCGGCACCAACCAGGACAACCCCGACTCCCCCTTTAGCCGGATTACCGATGTCACCAGCCTGATCAACGTCAGCTACCTGGAAGTCAATGACGATACGCTTCGATCCCGGGATTTCATTGCCGGTCAACCACTGAAATCCGTGGCCGACAGGGCCACCCTGAAAACCCAGGCCCGGGACCATCCAAGCTACATCCCATCCATGTTAAACCACCGGGGCGACTTTGCCGTGATCGTCATCGACACGAATATAGGGGCTACCATCGCGTCCACCGGCGCTGATGCCAAAGACTTTATCGCGGACAGTGCCTTCGAAGACAGTACCGATACTGGAGATGACTCCCCGGAATTCGTCCGTCCCGAATTCTGGGACTACCAGACCCTCACCAATGCCATCCAGGAACTTCTGGACTATTCCGGGGCAGCCGCGCACCTTCAGTTCTACCCGGTGGGCAACCCGGTAATTATGAAGTTTTTCGCCGATGTATTCATCACGGAGGTCGCGTTTCTGAGCCTGGCATCTGTCGGATTTATCATACTGACCTTTTATCTGCTGTTTCGCTCATTCCGGTCGGTACTCAGCGCCCTGGCCATTGTGGTAACAGCCATTGTCTGGACGATCGGTATCTGCGGCTGGGTTGGGGCCACCATGACCCTGATGATCACCATCATTATTTTCCTGACCCTGACCGTGGGTGTGGCCGACGCAGTCCACCTCCTCTCCGGCTATATGTATATGCGCCAGGAGGGCCTGGGTCACGACCAGGCCATCGAGAAAGTGTTTCGCACCAGCGGGCCGGCCTGTTTTCTTACCAGTATCACCACCATGATCGGTCTGCTTGCCCTTCTCGTGGTTCCCATCGTCCCGTTGAAAATCTTTGGGGTGTTCTCCGGCCTTGGTGTCTTTTTAGCCTTTGTTTTCACCCTGATAATCCTGCCGCTGACCATGCCCACAGGTAAAGGCGCGGCCCACAACAAGAAAAAAGACGACAAACCCCACATCGTTCAGCGCATGATCCGACGCCTGGAGCCATTGGTCTATAAGGCCCCCCTGTCCGTCAGTATCGGTTTTTTTGCAACTGCGGTCTTTTTTTTCTGGGGCATCACCATGATCCGGGTCGACACCAACATCGGCCAGTTGATCAGCCCCCGGAACATTATCCGCCAGAACATGGATACCGTGGAAGAAAACATCGGGGGAACCATGAACATGGAAATCCTGGTGGAAACTCGCAAGACAGACGGCCTGAAAGACCCGAAGATGCTCGAAGCCATGAGCGATCTGCAGGCATATCTCGAAACCGGCCACAGCCGGCTGGTGGTCAGCACTTATTCCCTGGCCGATGCGGTTAAGGAATCGTACAAGGCGCTCAACGAGAACCGTCAACAGATGTATGTCATTCCAGAGACCCGGCCCATGCTGGCCCAAACCCTGTTGCTGTTTGAGGGCGCCGCCCCGGATGACCGGGCCAAACTGGTCACCGACGATTACGAAAACGCGCGGATATCCGTTCGCATTCAAAACCGGGGTTCCTATGAATACATTCCCTTTATGGCCGCTACCCACAATCGGATCGACACCCTGTTTGCGCCGTTGAAAGCAGCATACCCGGATCTCAGGGTAAGGATTACCGGCGTCTTCGCCCTGACGATGAAATTGGCCGATTTTGTCTCCTGGTCCCAGATCAAAAGCTTCTCTCTGGCCCTGGGGGTGATCTCCATCCTGTTCATCTTCGTGTTCGGATCCCTAAAGGGCGGCCTGATCAGCATCGTTCCCAACCTGTTCCCCATCCTGGCCGCCTTTGGAATGATGGGCTTCATGGGATATTCCCTGGACCTGGACACCCTGCTGGTGGCGCCCATCGCCATCGGCATCGCCGTGGACGACACCATCCATTTTCTGACCCGCTACCGCATGGAACAGACGGCCGGAGCCGAACCGAAACTGGCGGTAAAACACACCTTCCGTGAGGTAGGCCAGGCCATGGTCTTCACCTCGCTGATCCTGTCCACCGGGTTTCTCATGTTCACCTTCTGCCAGCACAACGGCCTGAGCCATTTCGGACTGCTGTCGGCCACGGCCATTGTTTCAGCAGTCATCGCGGATCTTTTTTTCCTGCCCAGGTTGTGCATACTATCCAACCTGAGATTTGCCAGAAACAGCCCTCAGTGATACGTGTTCCGGGCACGCCTCGGAAATAGACCTGTGAAAAACAACGCTGCGGTGAAAACGAAACAGCCCTGAGAGACGATGCTATACAATCAGCGAAGGCTTACAAAGATGCCCTTCCTCTATGGCCACCCGCCCGCATCCGTCACAAGCGTATTTCATGGCAGCCAGTTTGTCTTTGCCCTCGATGCCAAGGGCCGATGCGAGTCATCAGCGTCATAGAGGACCAACC